>JAEZAI010000639.1 GCA_023427825.1 Actinomycetes bacterium | reverse complement strand
TGTCCCGCTACACCGGCCCCCGGGCGCGCGTCTCGCGCCGCCTCGGCACCAACATCTGGGGCACCAACGGCGAGAACATCGCCATGGAGAAGCGCCCGTACCCGCCCGGCGAGCACGGACGCACCCGTCGCCGCGGCAACGTCAGCGAGTACCTGCTGCAGCTGCAGGAGAAGCAGAAGGCCCGCTTCGCGTACGGCATGACCGAGAAGCAGTTCCGCAACCTCTACGAGGAGGCGAACCGCCGCCAGGGCGTGACCGGCGAGAACCTGCTGCGCTACTGCGAGCAGCGCCTGGACAACGTGGTGTACCGGGCCGGCCTGGCCGCCACCCGTCCGCAGGCCCGCCAGTTCGTGACCCACGGCCACATCGAGGTCAACGGTCGCCGGGTGAACATCCCCAGCTACCGGGTCCGCAAGGGCGACGTCATCCGCCTGCGTGAGAAGTCCCGTCAGATGCTCGTCATCCAGTGGAACCTGGAGACCCTGGGCCGTCCCGCCGCTCCGTGGCTGGACACCGCCGAAGGGGGCCAGGAGGTCACCGTCCGGGAGCTGCCGCTCCGCGAGCACATCGACGTCCCGGTGCGCGAGCAGCTCATCGTCGAGCTCTACTCCAAGTAATCCGCTCGCTCACCCCGCCCGCCCCAGACCCGCCCGTCCAGTACCGAGGTACGCATCAGATGCTCGTCATCCAACGCCCCACCGTGGAGGCCATCGACGAGGAAGAGGCCAACCGCCAGCGGTTCGCCATCAGCCCGTTGGAGCCCGGCTTCGGCCACACGCTCGGCAACTCCCTGCGCCGCACCCTGCTCTCGTCGATCCCCGGCGCCGCGATCACCGAGGTCCGCTTCGACGACGCCCTGCACGAGTTCGACACGCTCACCGGCGTGACCGAGGACGTCACCGACATCATCCTCAACCTCAAGGACGTGGTCCTCACCTCCACGTCCGACGACCCGATCACGCTCCGCCTGGACGTGCGCGGGCCCGCCGAGGTCACCGCCGGTGACATCCAGGCCACCTCCGACGTCGAGATCCTGAACCCCGACCTGCACATCGCCACGCTGAACGGCAAGGCCCGCCTGGCCGTCGACCTCACCGTCGACCGCGGCAAGGGCTACCTGTCGGCGCTCGGCCGCAGCAGCTCCACGATCGGCGTCATCCCGATCGACGCGATCTTCTCGCCGGTCCGCCGCGTGACGTTCTCGGTCGAGCCGACCCGCGTCGAGCAGTCGACCAACTACGACCGCCTGGTCCTCGACATCGAGACCGACTCGTCCATGACGCCTCGCGACGCCCTGGCCTCGGCCGGCGCCACGCTGAAGTCGCTGGTCGAGCTCGTCGAGCAGATGTCCGAGGAGCCCGAGGGCCTGACCCTCACCGAGGCCGCCGCCGCGGTCGCCACGTCTCCCGACCTCGAGCTCGCGATCGAGGAGCTCGACCTGTCGGAGCGGCCCCGCAACTGCCTCAAGCGGGCCCAGGTCAACACCGTCGGTGAGCTGCTGCAGAAGTCCGAGGACGACCTGCTGGCGATCACCAACTTCGGTCAGAAGTCCCTGGACGAAGTCATCGAGAAGCTCGACGAGCGGGGCCTGTCGCTCCGCGGTCGGGACTGAGCCGGAGCTGTAGAGACATGCCAGCCACTCCCAAGAAGGGGCGCGCCTTCGGCGGCAGCGCCAAGCACCAGCGCCAGATCATGGCCAACCTCGTGGCGTCGCTCGTGGCGTCGCCCACCGGCATCGTCACCACCGAGGCCAAGGCCAAGGCGGTGCGCCCGATCGCCGAGAAGCTGATCACCAAGGCCAAGAAGGGCGGTCTGCACAACCACCGCCAGATCCTGGCCTACATCGGTGACCAGGAGATCGCTGCGATCCTCATGGACGAGATCGGCCCGCGCTACGCCACCCGGCCGGGCGGCTACACGCGGATCCTCAAGCTCGGCACGCGCCACGGGGACAACGCCCCCATGGCCAAGCTCGAGCTGGTCTGATCGATCGGCGTGACGGGGCGACCTCCGGGTCGCCCCGTTTCGCCGTTTTCGACCCCTCACCGGTTTCCGACGCCACCGAGCGGGCTGAGCGACGCATGGATGTCACGAGAACCCAGGCCGAGGCGGCCGCCCCGACGGTCCGGCTGCGGCTCGACGTCGCGTACGACGGGTCCGGGTTCCACGGCTTCGCCGAGAACCGTGGGGTCGACACCGTGGGTGGCTCGCTGCGCCAGGCCGTGGAGCGCGTCCTGCAGTTGCCGGTCGAGCTGACCTGCGCCGGCCGCACCGACACCGGCGTCCACGCCCGGGGCCAGGTGGTCAGCCTCGACGTGCCGGCCGCGGCGCTCGAGGAGCTCGCCCGCCCCGACCGCCGCGGCGACCACGACGGACCGCGCCGGCTCCGGGACGCGCTCAACGCGCTGGTCGGTCCCGCGGTCGTCGTGCGGTCGGTGTCGGTGGTCGACGACGGCTTCGACGCCCGCTTCTCGGCCCGCAGCCGCACGTACCACTACACGGTGCTGAACCAGGACGTCCCCGACCCGTTCCTGGCCGGTACGGCGTGGTGGGTCGATCAGCCGCTCGACGTGGCGCGGATGCAGGCGGCGTGCGTCCACCTCCTGGGGGAGCACGACTTCTCGTGCTGCTGCCGTCGTCCCAAGCCGTCGGTCCCGGACGCGACGCCGGTGTCGCTCGTGCGCCGCGTGCTGGCGGCCGACTGGTCCGAGGACCCGGACCGACCGGGCCTGCTGACGTTCGAGATCACTGCCACCGCCTTCTGCCACCAGATGGTGCGGTCGATCACCGGTCTGCTCGTGGACGTGGGTCGGGGCCGGCGGCATCCCGACGACGTCGGCGTCGCGATCGCCTCGCGGGACCGGGCGAAGGCCGGCCAGCTCGCGCCGCCGCACGGGCTGGTCCTGTGGGAGGTCGGCTACTGACCCGACGGTCGACGGCGGGCGGTCCGAGGGGGCGCTTGCACTTCGAGGCCGCCACCCCGTACGCTTGCCCGTCGGCCCGAGCGGTCGGACGCGCCTGATCGACAGGTCGGGTCGTCCGATCCACCACACCCGGTCGGGCCCCGCAGTCGGTCGCCGCGTCCCGTGCCCAGCGCACGTGCGTCGCACCCCCACCGACGGCACGAAGACCGAAGAACCGAGAGAGTGAGTGCAGTGCGCACCTATTCGCCACGAGCAGACGAGATCGAGCGCGGCTGGTACGTCGTCGACGCAGAGGGCCTGACCCTCGGTCGCATGTCCACCGAGGTGGCCCGGATCCTGCGCGGCAAGCACAAGGCCATGTACACCCCGCACCTCGACACCGGCGACCACGTGATCATCGTCAACGCCGACAAGCTGGTGCTCACGGCCAACAAGGCCGACGCCAAGCAGGTGTACCACCACACCGGCTACCCGGGCGGCATCCGCTCGACCACGTACGCCACCCTCCTGGCGGAGAAGCCCGAGGAGGCCGTCCGCCGGACGATCCGCGGCATGCTCCCCAAGAACCGGCTCGGCCGCCAGATGCTCAAGAAGCTGAAGGTGTACGCCGGTCCGACCCATCCTCACTCGGCCCAGCAGCCGCAGACCCTCGACCTCGCCGACGCCCGGGCGCGTTCGTAACGGAGCAGAAGATGAGCACCCCTCTCACCCAGACCACCGGTCGTCGCAAGCGGGCCGTCGCCCGTGTCCGGCTGCGGCCCGGCACCGGCGTCATCACGATCAACAAGCGTCCGGTCGAGGACTACTTCCCGAACGCCACGCACCGGATGATCCTCACCGAGCCGCTGCGCGTGACCTCCACCAACGAGGTCTACGACGTGGACGCCACGCTGCACGGCGGCGGCGTGACCGGCCAGGCCGGCGCCATCCGTCTGGGCATCGCCCGCTCGCTCGTCGAGCTCGACCCCGAGATGCGCCCCACGCTCAAGAAGGCCGGCTTCCTCTCCCGCGACGCCCGCGAGAAGGAGTCCAAGAAGTACGGCCTCAAGAAGGCCCGCAAGGCGCCTCAGTACTCCAAGCGCTGATCCCACCGCCGTGACCGTCCGCTTCGGCACGGACGGGGTCCGCGGGGTCGCCGGACGCGACCTCACCCCCGAGATCGCGCTCGCCTTCGGCCGTGCCGCCGTCAGGGCCTTCGGGGCCCGGCGCGTGGTCATCGGTCGCGACACGCGTCGCTCCGGACCGCTGCTCGAGGCCGCCGTCGCCGCCGGCATCTGCGCCGAGGGCGCGGACGCCGTGCTGGCCGGCGTGGTCCCCACACCTGCGGTCGCGTTCGCCGCCGAGCGCGACCAGGTCGTGGGCGTGGTGATCTCCGCGTCGCACAACCAGTACGCCGACAACGGGATCAAGCTGTTCGCTCCCGGCGGCGTGAAGCTCACCGACGAGCAGCAGTCCGCGGTGGAGGCCGAGATGGACCGCGCCCTGTCGCCCGCATCCGGGCCGGGCGGGTCGATCGACGACGCGCCCACGGGCGAGCGCGTCGGCACGCTGCTGGCCGATGTCGACCTGGCGCACGACTACGCCGCGTCGATCGAGGGCGTCACCGAGGGCCGCCGGCTCGGAGGTCTGCGCGTGGTGGTCGACTGCGCCAACGGCGCCGCGTCCGCCATCGCGCCCGACGTGCTCGCTGATCTCGGGGCCGAGGTGGTCGTGCTGTTCGCGGAGCCCGACGGCACCAACATCAACGACGGCTGCGGCTCCACCCACCCCGAGGAGCTGCAGCGCGCGGTGGTGGAGGAGGGCGCGCACCTGGGCCTGGCGTTCGACGGCGACGCGGACCGCCTGCTGGCGGTCGACGAGCGAGGCCGCCTGGTCGACGGCGACCAGATCCTGGCGCTGTGCGCGACCGACCTGCGCGACCGTGGCCGGCTCACCGACGACACCGTCGTGGTGACCGTCATGTCCAACCTGGGCTTCCGCCAGGCGATGGGTCGGCAGGGCATCACCGTGGTGGAGACCGCCGTGGGCGACCGCTACGTGCTGGCCGCCATGGCCGATGGCGGGTTCAGCCTGGGCGGCGAGCAGTCGGGCCACCTGGTGTTCGGCGACCTGGGCACCACGGGCGACGGCCTCTTGAGCGCGGTCGTGCTCGCCGACCTGGTGGTGCGGGAGGGCGCGGCCCTGGGGGACCTGGCCGACGCCGCCATGACAAAGCTGCCGCAGGTGCTGCGCAACGTCCGGGTCGAGTCGCCCATGCCCGACGTGGCCGACCGCCTGGCCGACCAGGTGGCCGCCGTGTCGGCCGAGCTCGGCGAGCGGGGTCGGGTGCTGCTGCGTCCCTCGGGCACCGAGCCCGTGGTGCGCGTGATGGCCGAGGCTCCCACCGAGGTCGAGGCCGCTGCTGCGGTCGACACGCTCGTCGCCGCGGTCGAGGCCCTCACCACCTGAGCCCACGGCCCCGTCCAGCACCGGGCGACGGGGCGCCGGGTCGCCTGGCGGCGCCGTCGTCAGGCCGCGCCG
>JAEZAI010000625.1 GCA_023427825.1 Actinomycetes bacterium | reverse complement strand
CGGCGCGGCGCGCGGGGGCGCGGGCGGGCCGGCCGTCGGCCATGGCGACCTCGCCGAGGGCCTCGACCGCCTCGACGGTGGCCCCCACGTGGTGCGTCTCGACCGCCAGCTCCAGCGCCCGACGATGCAGGGCGCTGGCCTCGTCCAGCTCTCCGAGCGCCAGCCGCGCCCGGCCCAGCACGTGCAGGCTGGCCAGGATCGTCTCGGCGTGCGAGTGCTCCTCGGCCCGCGCGAGCGACGTGGTCGCCAGGACGAGGGCCGCGTCCGCGTCGCCCAGCTGCAGCGCGAGCCGCGCCCGCTGGCACGTGACCAGCGATCGCAGCTGCGGGTCGTCGAGCTCGTCGGCCCGGCCGCCGGCGTCGTCGAGCAGCCCGGACGCCCGTCCCGTGTCGCCCAGCTCCAGCGTCGAGCGGGCCAGGTTCATGACCGAGAGCGCCGCGCCCCGGTCGCTGCCCTCGGCCCGGAACCTGTCGAGCGCCTCCTCGAGGGTGGCGACCGATTCGCCGTAGCGACCGAGCGCCCACTGGGCAACACCCGCGTTCAGTAGCGCGGTCGCCCGGTGCAGGGGCAGATCGGCGCCCCTGGCGTGCTCCGCTGCGTCCGACGCGAGCGCCAGCGCCCGTTCCAGGTCACCGGCCGGCGCCGCCACCATCGACGCCGCGAGCAGCGAGCGGACCCGTGCCCGCTCGCCCAGCCCCTCGCGGGCGAGCGCCGCCCGCAACCATTGGTCCGCCTCAAGCGTGTTGCCGCGCACGGTCCAGATCCACGCCAACGACGCGGCCAGGTCCGCCCCCGTGTCGTCGTCGAGGTGGTCGAACGCCCAGCGCAACGCGGCCCGGAAGTTGGGCAGGTCACGGTCGACCGCGGCCATCGCCTCGTCGTGTCGTGGTCCGCGCACCGCGCGATCGGCGGCTCGGGCCCGGTCCCTGAAGTGGCGGGCGTGACGGTCGGAGGCCGCACGACGAAGTGCGTCCGCCGGCGTCGTCGACGCGTACGAGCGGACGGCGTCGAGCAGGCGGTAGCGACCGTCGGGTTCGGCCACCACCAGCGACTGCCGGACCAGCGACGCCAGCGCGGGGAGCACGTCGTCGGAGCCGGCGACCGCGGCGGCGGCCTCCAGGTCGAACGAGCCGGCGAGCACCGACAGCTGCGTGAGCAGGTCCAGCTCCGCCTCGTCGAGCAGACCGGCACTCCACTCGATCGTGGCCCGGAGCGCCCGATGGCGATCGGGTCCGCCCGCGTCGTGACCCCGCAGGAGGTCGAGCCGCCCGCCGACTCGCGACCGGATCTCGGCCACCCCGAGGACGTCCGCGTGCGCGGCAGCGATCTCGATCGCCAGCGGCAGCCCGTCGACGGACCGGCAGATCGCGACCACGTCGGCCACGTTCGACGCGTCCAGACAGAAGTCGGGCCGGACGTTCGACGCGCGCTCGCAGAAGAGGCGCACGGCATCGGTGCCGGCCGCCTCGTCGGGATCGGCCTCGGCCCGCGGCAGACCGAGCGACGCCAGCGGCGAGACCACCTCACCCGGCACGCCGAGGGGACGGCGAGAGGTCGCCAGCACCGAGATGCGCCCTCCCGGAACGCGGAGCAGCTCGTCGACGAGCGCGGCGACCTGGTCCGCGACGTGCTCGCACGTGTCGAGCAGCAGCACGCCGCGGAGCGGCGCCAGGCGTTCGGCCACCGCAGTCGCCGCGGCCCGGTCGAGCGAGGTCGGCACGTGGACGGCGTCGGCGACGGCGATCGCGACGTCCTCGTCGGCGTGCAACGCGCCGAGGTCCACGAAGAGCAGCGGTCGCGACGGGTCGTCCTCCGCGACGAGTCCCAGCGCCTCGATCGCGACGCGGGTCTTGCCCGCCCCGCCGGGTCCCGTCACCGACACCAGGCGGCGCGACCTCAGCAGCTCGCGGACGCGGGCGACCGCAGACGTCCGGCCGATCAGCGGCGTGGCGGGCGGCGACGGCATCGGTGCCCGCACGTCGCCGGTCGCGACGCGCCGGCCGTGGGATCCCAGCGACGGCTCCTGGTCCAGGATCGCCGCTTCGAGCGTCACCAGCTCCGGCCCCGGCTCCAACCCGAGGTCGTCCACGAACCGCTCCCGAGCCACCTGGAACGCCCGGAGCGCGTCTGCCTGCCGGCCGCTCCTGTACAGCGCCAGCATCAGCTGGGCCCGGAACCGCTCGTGCAGCGGGTGCTCCTCCACCAGCGGACCCAGGTCCGCGATCGCGTCGTCCAGGCGACCGAGGTCGACCAGCGCATCGATCCGCAGCTCCGCCAACGACCGCCGCAGCTCACCGATCCGGGTGAGCTCGCCGGCGACGGCCGGATGGTCGCCGATCTCGAGCAGCGGTGCGCCCCGCCACGAGCCGAGCGCCTCGTCACACGCCGCGAGCGCGGTCGCCGCCGACGACGCGTCCCGGGCCTCGCCCAGCAGTCGCTCCACACGGCGGAGGTCCACGTCGTCGGCGGCGATCGCCAGCCGGTACCCGGGCGGTTCGGTGACCAGCGGCCCGTCGCCGTCCACACCGGGCTCCCCCGCTGCGTCCGCCAGGGCCCGACGTAGGTACGACACCTGGAGCTGCAGCGCGTTCGACGGGTTGGCGGGCAGGTCGTCGCGCCACACCCGGTCGATCAGCACGTCGACCGGCACGACGTCGGGGGCGTACAGGGCGAGCGTGGCCAACAGCGCCCGCGGTCGACCACGACGGACGGAGACGGGCCGGCCGTCACGACGGACCTCGACCGGCCCCAGCACCCTCACCTCCACGGCACACGACGGT
>JAEZAI010000601.1 GCA_023427825.1 Actinomycetes bacterium | reverse complement strand
CCAGCGCGACCGATTCGAGCTCTTCGTGGTCGACCACGGCGTTCACCATGCCCATGCGGTGCGCGTCCTCGGCCGAGTACTCGTCGCCCAGGAAGAAGATCTCGCGCGCGAACTTCTGGCCGACCTGGCGGGCCAGGTAGGCGGAGCCGAAGCCGCCGTCGAAGCTCGCCACGTCCGCGTCGGTCTGCTTGAACCGCGCGTGCTCGCGACTGGCCAGCGTGAGGTCGCTGACCACGTGGAGGCTGTGGCCGCCGCCCGCCGCCCAGCCGGGCACCACGCAGATCACGACCTTGGGCATGAACCGGATGAGGCGCTGGACCTCCAGGATGTGGAGCCGCCCGGAGCGCGCCGGATCGATGGCCTCGGCGGTGAGGCCGGGCGCCCCGGACTCGTCGTCGACCGTGTAGCGGTAGCCGTCCCGCCCGCGGATCCGCTGGTCGCCGCCGGAGCAGAACGCCCAGCCGCCGTCCCGCGGCGACGGACCGTTGCCGGTCAGCAGGACGCAGCCGACGTCGGAGGTCTGCCGGGCGTGGTCGAGCACCCGGTACAGCTGGTCGACGGTCCGGGGCCGGAACGCGTTGCGCACCTCGGGCCGGTCGAACGCCACGCGCACCACGCCCACGTCGACGGCTCGGTGGTACGTGATGTCGTCCAGGTCCTCGAACCCGGGGACCTCCTGCCATGCCGTCGGGTCGAAGATCTCCGACACCCGTCCGTCGGTCGTCACGATGCGTCCTCCTCGACGGGACCCGTCCCCGTCGCCAGCTCGAAGCCCTCGTCCTTCCACCCCTCGACCCCGCCGATCATCTTCTTGACCGGTCGACCCAGGGCGGCGAGGCGCATGGCCGCCTTGTCGGCGCCGTTGCAGTGCGGCCCGGCGCAGTAGACCACGAAGAGCGCGTCGTCGGGGAACCGCTCCAGGTTCCGCTCGACGATGCGTCGGTGGGGCAGGTTCACCGCACCGGGGACGTGGCCCTGCTCGAACAGGTCCGGGCTGCGCACGTCGAGTAGCACGAAGCCGTCGCCCACCTCGGATGCGTGCACGTCCCAGCAGTCGGTCTCGTACGCCAGGAGCGCGGCGAAGTGCTCGAACGCGTCGTCGGGCGGAGCTGCCGGCACCGCCGTCACCTCGTTGGTCATGGCCGCAGTCTGGCATCGCCGTCGTGCAACACTCGGACCGGTATCCCGACCCGAGGAGGGCCCGTGCTCGACCACGTCTCCATCCAGTGCGGCGACATCCGATCGAGCGCCGCCTTCTACGACGCGGTGCTCGCCACCGTCGGCGGCCGTCGACTGATCGAGATCGACGACGCGATCGGCTACGGCACCGACTTCCCGTGCTTCTGGATCGGTCAGCAGCACACCGGGGACGGGTTCCGCGAGTCGCACCTGGCGTTCCGGGCGCCGTCCCGCGACGCGGTGCAGGCGTTCCGGGACGCCGCCGCCGAGCTGGGCTACGAGGTGCTGCACGAGCCGAGGGTGTGGCCCGAGTACCACCCGGGCTACTTCGGAGCGTTCGTCCGCGACCCCGACGGCAACAACGTCGAGGCGGTCCACCACACGTTCGGGGAGGGCGACGCGTGACCAACCAGGCCGCCACCGACTCGCTGCGCGAGCTCATGCCGCTCGCGGCGCTCCTCCGCTTCTCCGTCGATCGCAGCTCGGCGGAGGAGGTGGTCCTCACCGCCCCGTGGGCGCCCGAGCACTGCACGACCGGCGGCATCCTCCACGGCGGCTACCTGATGGCGCTGGCCGACGCGGCCGGCGCGCTGTGCGCCGTGCAGAACCTGCGGCCCGACACGTGGACGTCCACGATCGAGTCCAAGACGAACCTGTTCCGTCCGGTGCCGTCCGGGACGGTGACCGCGACGAGCACTCCGATCCACGTGGGGCGGACGACGATCGTCGTCCAGACCGACCTCACCCGCGACGACGGCAAGCTCGCCACCCGCACCACCCAGACGCAGGCGGTGCTGCCGGGCTCCTAGGAGCGCGAGCGGCGTCAGTCCTCGGGGGCCAGCGAGGCGAACGCCCTGACCCGGTCGAGCTGGGCGGCCCGAGCGGAGGGGTCGGCCGAGCCGACCAGCACGTAGTCGTCCGCGAGCTCCGGGCGCAGCTCGGTGCCGTCGAGCATCCACGGTTGCGCCAGGCGGCGGGGTACACGCACCCGCTCCGGGCGCTCGTAGGTACCGAACAGGTGGTCCCACGCCGACGTGGTCACGCCGTGGTTGGCCCGGGGATGGCCGAAGTGGTGGTGGAAGTGGTGACGGCGCAGCCACGTCGAGTACCAGCCGCGGGGACCGCGCAGGTGCGCCATCGCGTGCTGGTGCTCGTAGCCGGCGTAGCCCAGGCACCAGCCGAGGCCCAGGGCCAGACCGGGAGGACCGACGAGCAGCCACCCGATCGGCGCCCACAGGACCACGCCGACCAGGATCACGCCGGCCCAGCTGAGCAGGTGGGTGTGCGAGAAGGCCCAGCCCGAGCCGACGTGGTGCTCGAGGTGCTCGCGGCTCATGATCCCGCGGCCGTTCAACGCGTGCATGGCGAACCGGTGCAGCAGGTACTCGGCGAACGTCCACATGACGGCACCCACCACGAGCGCGGCGAGGATCGCGACGACGGTCATGAGGTGGCCTCCGGTCGGGTGTCGCGCCACGACGTGGCGGCGGAGCGGGCGGTGGTCAGGTCGTCGGGGTCGGCGCCCCAGCCGAGCAGGAGCGCGGCGGTGAGCTCCCGACCGAGCACGGTCCCGGTGGTGGGCAGGCCCATGACGAGCCCGTCCGTGAGCAGGCCGCCGTTGAGCGCGACCACCCACGAGATCGTCCGCACCAGGTCGCCGTCGGCCGGCTGGTCGAGCGGATCCAGGACCTCGGGCGCAGGCTGCAGCGCGCCGACCGAGACCGCGTCGGCCAGCAGCTGACGCGGCACCGCGAGCACGGCCATGGCCGCCGGCACGACGGCGGCGATGTCGTCGGTGTCCTGCCCGCCGTCGGTGACGAGCAGCCGCTGCTGGAGCCGGAACTCGTGCGGGTGGTCGTCCGGCGCCGCCAGGAACAGCTCGCCGAAGGCCCACAGCCGGGCCAGCACGCCGACGGGGGCCGACAGTCCGGCCCCGGCCACCCGAGCGTCCCAGTCCGCCACCGCATCTGCGGCGACGCCGCCCAGGGTGGCCAGCGCACGGGTCTGCAGCGCGGCCAGGAGCGCGCTGCGCGACGGGAAGTACGTGTAGAGCGAGGCGGTGGCGTAGTCGGACGCCTCGGCGAGCGCCGCCATGGTCAGCCCCTCGATGCCGTCCGCAGCCACGAGCTCGGCGGCGAGGTCGAGCAGCTGGTCGCGGCGGGCCTCCCGCTTGCGGGTCCGGCGATCGGTCGGAGCGCCACCGATCGATGCAGAGACGTTTTCCGAAGGCACGTCGGAAAACGTCGCGCCATCGAAGCCGGATGTCAACCCTTCGACGCGCTCCGCAGCTCATCGAGGCGCACCGACAGGGCGAGGGCGTCGCCGTCGACGTGCACCCGTTTGCGACGCGAGGTGTGGCCGCCCACGATCTCGACCGCCGAGCGCGGCACCCCGAGCTCGGCCGCCAGCAGCTTCCGGACCGCGTCGTTGGCCCGGCCGTCGGTCGGTGGCGCCGAGACCCGCACCGCCAGCGCGCCGTCGTGGTCGCCCTCGATCGCGTCGCGCCGGCCGCCCGGGCGCACGTGCAGCGCGAACGTGAGGCCCTCGGCCACGCCGGCTACGCCCCGTGCAGCGCGGCCACCAGCTCGGACAGCAGGTCGTCGCCCATGGCGTACGGCATGTAGATGCACACACGGGAGCAGTGTCCGGCGTACCGGCGCCGCACCTGGTCGGCCACCTCCGACGGCGTGCCCCGCACCGCGACCGTGGCCAGCAGCTCGTCGTCGATCAGCTCGCCGAGAGCGTCCCAGCGGCCGTCCCGCGTCATCTGCTGGGCCTGCGGCTGGAGCTCCCCGCGGCCGGCCAGCTCGAACACCGGGCGGTACGACGGCGTGGACACGTAGAAGCCGAGCAGGGCCCGGCACCCGGCGTCGGCGGCCGCCTGCTCCTCCGGGTTCCGCCCGCAGCACACGATCAGCTCGGGCAGGACCTCCAGCGGACCGAGCCGTCCGCTGCGGTCCTCGAGCCCCCGCTCCACCGCCGGCAGCGTCCACTCCCGGAAGAACCGCTCCGAGGTCACCGGCATGACCGCGAGCGAGTCGGCCACCTCGGCCGCGAGCGCGGTCAGTCGGGGCCCCAGCGCACCGACCGCCAGCCGCGGCGGCCCGTCGGGGTGCGGCTGCGGCGAGAACATCGGTGACATCCTCGTGTGGGTCCGGAACGGGCCCCGGTGGTCGAGCGGCTCGCCGTGCTGCCACGTGCGGAACACCGCCCGCACCGCCTCCACCGTGTCGCGCATGCGCTCGACCGGCCGCTCGAACTCCACACCGAAGCGCCGCTCGATGTGCGGGCGGACCTGCGTGCCGAGACCCAGCGTGCAACGGCCGCCGGACAGCACGTGCAGGTCCCACGCGGCGTGCGCCATGTGCACGGCGTTGCGCGGGAACGCGATGGCCACGTTCGTCATGACCGACAGGTCGGTGGCCTGCGCAGCCAGTGCGAGCGGGATGAACACGTCGTGGGGACCCTCGAACGTGAAGACCCCGTCGACCCCGACCGCCTCCAGCCGGCGGGCCTCGTCGGCGGCATCGGTCAGTCCGTAGACGGCGGCGAGCACCTGCATGACGCAGATCCTGCCCTACGAGGGACGTGACGTCGCGCGGGCGACCAACGCGGTGCGCAGCAACTCCACCAGGACGTCGAAGTCGCCGTCGAGCTGCGCCCGGGACTGGCCTTCGAACCGACCGGACACCTCGGATGCTGCGAACCCCAGCACCGCCGTGCTGATGAGCCGCTCGAGCTGGGCCGACTCCGCCGCGTCGATGCCGGCCTGCTCCAGCAGCTCGCAGACCCGGTCGCGGGCCCGCCGGGCCGCCGGCGTGGCGGCCGGCAGCTGGAGCAGCAACGGGAACACCGTCGGATGACGTCGGGCCAGCGACCGCAGGCCGCGCCCCATGGCCACCAGCTGGTCCTGCCACGGCGTGCCGGCCGGCGGGATCGGCACCTCGTCCAGCAGGCGCTCGACCACGCCGTCGAGCAGGTCCCGCTTGTTCTCGACGTGGCGGTACAGCGCCATCGGCGTCACGCCCAGACGGGCGGCGACGGCCTGCATGGTCACGGCGTCGACGCCGCCCTCGTCGGCCAGCGCCAGGCTGGCGGCGAGCACCGCAGTGCGGTCGATGCGCGCGGGTCGGGCCATCCGGCCACCGTAGCAATTGTTTGTATATCCCGTATGTTTATGCCATACACTCATTCGATGGACGCTCACTCCATCGACCACCCGCTCCGAGTGCTGCTCTCCGAGGGATCCGGCGTCACCTCCCGCCAGGTCGCCGGCCGCCTCCACCGACTCGGCCACGACGTCGGCGTGCTGTCGTCCGAGTCGATCGGCCTCACCCGCTTCACGAAGGCCGTCCGCCGATGGCACCGCGTCGGTGCGTTCGGTCACCGACCGCTCGGCTGGCTCGAAGAGGCGGTCGGGGTCTTCCGGACCGAGGGCTACGACGTGCTGCTCCCCACGCAGGAGCAGGTCACCGTCCTGGCGTGGGCACGCGACGCGGCGTGGCTCGACGACGTGCCCACCGCGGTGCCGCCGTTCGCCTCGCTGCAGGCGGTGCAGGACAAGGTGTCGGCCGAGGCGAGGCGGTCCCGGCTGGGCGGCGCCGGGCCCCCGACCACGGTCATCGACCGGGCGGACCTGCTCACGTGGGACCGCTTCCCCGTGTACGCCAAGCTGCCGGTCGCCACCGCGTCGACCGGGGTCCGGCGCCTGGACGGTCCGGGCGACGCCCGCCAGAGCGCCGCGAACTGGCCCGACGGCCCCATCGTGGTGCAGGACTCGGTGTATGAGCCGCTCGCCATGGTCCAGTCGGTGTGGGACGACGGACGCATGGTGGCGTTCCACGCGAACCTCCGCACCCGTGAGGGCGTGCGCGGCGGCGCGAGCCACAAGCGGAGCGTGGCGCTCCCCGACGCCCGGGAGGCGATCGAGGAGCTCGGCCGGTCGCTGGCCTGGCACGGCGGGCTCTCGGCCGACGTGCTCGTCACCGACGCCGGCTGCCTCGTGATCGACGTGAACCCGCGCTTCGTCGAGCCCGGCAACGCCCTCTCCGCCGGCACCGACCTGACCGCGGCGCTCCTCGGCGTGGCGTCGGGATCCCGTCCCCGGACGCTGCCCGACGGTCGCGCCGACGCGCGGACCCACCAGCTGCTGCTCGCGGTGCTCGGCGCCGCGCAGCACTCCGGCACGCGCCGCGCCGTGGTCCGCGAGCTGTGGCACGCCGCTCGCCGCACCGGCGACTACGCCGGCGGCACCGAGGAGCTCACCCCCGTCGCCGGCGACCCGCTCGCTGCGCTCCCCCTGCTCGCCGCGAGCGCGGCCACGATCGCCGCGCCCTCCGCCTGGCTCCACTTCGCAGGGACCAGCGTGTCGAACTACGCGATCAGCCCCGACGGATGGAAGGAGCTCTGCTCGCTCAGGAGGGGGCCGGTCGCGACCCGCGGATGAGCCCGCCCGGTCGCTCGCCGGTCGTCTCGTCGTCCAGACGCACGGGCACGCCGGCCACCACGGTCGCCCCGTAGCCCGACGCCCGCTGGATGAGGCGGCGACCACCGGCCGGAAGGTCGTGGACCATCTCCGGCGGCGCGATGCGCAGGCCGTCGAGATCGATCACGTTCAGGTCCGCCCGGTAGCCGGGTGCGACCACGCCACGATCGGCGAACCCGTACAGCGCGGCCGTGCGGCTCGTCTGCATGGCCACCACCCGCTCGAGCCCGAAGCGCGCTCCACGGTCGCGGTCCCGCACCCAGTGGGTGAGCATGTAGCTGGGCAGGCTGGCGTCGCACAGCACGCCGCAGTGCGCTCCCCCGTCGCCCAGGCCCAGCACGGTGTCGTCGCGGTCGAGCATCTCGCGCATGGCCTCGAAGTCGCCGTGCGTGTAGCCGAGCAGCGGGAAGTAGAGGAGCTCCTGGCCGTCGCGACCGAGCATGAGGTCGTAGGTGACCTCCTCGGGCGTCCTGCCCTCCCTCGCCGCGATGGCGGCCACGCTCTGCTCGGGTGCCGGCTCGTAGTCGGGCGGGTCGCCGAGCGGGAAGAGCTTGTGGAAGCTCGACAGCAGGAACGCACCGAAGCCCGAGCGCTGCACCTTCTCGGACAGGATCGCCTGACGCACCTCGGGGGTGCGCAGGGCGGCGACCCGCTCGGGGAGCGGCAGGTCCGCGATCGCCCGGTAGGCCTTGTGCGTGATGAACGGGTGGACCGACGACGTGAAGCCGAACAGCAGGCACGCCGGGCGGCCGGCCACCTGCGGCACCACCATGGCGCCCTCGGTGCGGGCCGCTTCGGCCCGCTCGATCAGCTCGCGCCACTGCTCGGGGTACACGTCGTTCTGGAGGCAGCCGAACGTGACCGGTCGACCGGTGCGACGCGAGATCTCGGCCATCCACGCGAACTCCGAGGCCGGGTCCATCATGTCGCTGGCCACGCCGAACACGCCCGCCCCGGCGGCGCCGAGCGCCTCGCCGATGCCGAGCAGCTCGTCGGCCGAGGCCGTGGTCCCGGCGGCCAGCTCGCCGTCCTTGGCCCGGTGCAGCACGGTGCGGGTGGTGGTGAAGCCGACCGCGCCGGCGCGCAGGCCCTCCTCGACCAGCTCGGACATGAGCGCGATGTCCTCGGCGGTGGCGTCCTCGTTGGCCGCACCCCGCTCCCCCATCACGTAGCCGCGGACGGCACCGTGCGGGATCTGGGCGGCGACGTCCATGACGCGGGGCATGGACTCGAGCTCGTCCAGGTACTCGGGGAAGGACTCCCAGTTCCAGCTCATGCCCTCGGCCAGCGCGGTGCCGGGGATGTCCTCGACGCCCTCCATCAGCTGGATGAGCCAGTCACGCCGTTCCGGATCCGCGGGGGCGAAGCCCACGCCGCAGTTGCCCATGACCACGGTGGTCACGCCGTGCCAGCCCGACGGCGTCATCTCGGGGTCCCACGTGGCCTGGCCGTCGTAGTGGGTGTGGATGTCGACGAAGCCCGGCGTGACCAGTCGGCCGTCGGCGTCGATCTCCCGCGGTGCCGAGGTCCCGCCGCCGGGTTCGGCCACGTCGACGATGCGGTCGCCCTCGACGACGACGTCGGCCATGCGTGCCGGCGCCCCCGTGCCGTCGGCCAGCAGCCCGTTTCGGATGGTCAGGTCGGCCACGGTTCCCCCCGGTGGTCGGTCGTCGATCGGTGGTGATCGTCGATGGTGCGCTCGGGCGAGCTCGGCCCGTCAGGCCGGACGCGGCGTGATGAGCTCGACGGCGTTGTCGTGCAGGACCAGGCGCTGGTCGGCGGGCGACAGCTCCTTGACCTCGGGCAGGTAGTCGAGCGGCTGCGGCATGCCCTCGATGTGGGGCCAGTCCGAACCGAACACCACGCGGTCGGCACCCATCAGCTCGGTGACCGTGACCACGTCGTCCTCCCAGAACGGGTTGATCCAGACCTGCTGGCGCAGGATCTCGACCGGGTCGTCGGGGAAGTAGCCCGAGACCTTCTTGGCCAGCGACCGGGCCTTGCGGAACAGGTCGGGCAGGAACTCCGCGCCGTTCTCCACCGAGATGATCCGCAGGTTCGGGTACCGGACGAGGTGGTTCTCGAGGAGCATCGACAGCAGGAAGTCCTTGATGGCCTGCTCGATCGCGAAGAACTTGATCGACGGCTTGAACCCGCCGGTGAACGAGGCCGAGAACCCCTCGGGGGCGTACCCGTTCGAGCTCACGCCGCCGTCGCCGGCGTGCAGCACCAGCGGCACGCCCGACTCGTTCAACAGCCCCCAGAACCGCGCGTAGCGCTGGTCGAACGGCGACACCCGACCGAGCACGGTGGTGGGGGCGGCCGGACGCATGACGAGCAGCCGAGCGCCGGCGTCGAGCGCCCACTGCAGCTCCTCCACCGCCCAGTCGGGATCGGCGAGCGTGAGGTACGGCGCGGCGAAGATCCGGTCGCGGTACGCGAAGCCCCAGTCCTCCTCCACCCAGCGGTTGAAGGCGCGGAACATCACGCAGTTGGCCTCGGGGTCCTGCGTCAGCAGCTCCTCGTAGATCATCCCGAGCGTGGGGAACATCCAGCACGCCTCGAGGCCCTGCTGGTCGAGGACCTCGATGCGGGCGTCGCGGTCGCGGTACTCGGGCCGGATCGGTTCGCGCTCGGACAGGAACGACAGCGGGTCCCGTCCCTCGGGGTTCCCGCGGAAGTAGTCGTGCATGGCGCCGGCGCGCGCGATCGGGTCGAACGTGGCGTTGGTGACGGCCCGGGAGACATGGCCGCCGATCACGTGGTACTTGCGGCCGTCGATGTCGCACCACTGGACCGTCCGCTGTGCCCACGCCGGATCGAGGTGCCGGGTGAAGGCGTCGAGCGCCTCGTAGTAGTGGTTGTCGGCGTCGATCACCGGATCGTCGTACACGCTCGTCCCCCTCGGAGTCCCCACCAGCGTCGCGCGTACGACGGCGTCAGGTCACGGCTGGCGGCGCCGTGCCCCCGGGCGCCTCGGGCGACTCGGGCGCCTCCGTCGTCGCCGCGGCACCGGCGTGCTCGATCCGGGCTGCGGACGCGAGCCCGGCGCGGCCGAGCACCTCGATCACCGCGAGCGCCACGAGCGCACCGAGCGCGATCCACAGGACCGCGCCCGCCGAGGGCTGGCCGAGCAGCAGGAACACGCCGAGTGCGGCGATCCCGACCACCACCCGCAGCGCCGTGAGGTTGCGCCCGACGAACGCGGGGACCGGACCCAGGTCCACGCCGGTGCTGTCCACGCCGCTGCCCGCCGCGCCGAACAGCCGCGCCAGGAAGGCGCGGAACCGCACGGCCGGCCGGCTGGGGCCGGTGATCAGCGTGGCGACCAGGATCACCAGGCCGACCACGAGCACCATCCGCCCGCTCCCACGGAGGAAGCGCGTGATCGTGGTGAAGAACGCCTCGTTCGCCGGGATCGACACCCCCGACGGCAGCGCGTCCAGGTACACCATCCGCCCGACGGCCACGGCGACCAGCAGCGCGAACGCCCCGATGACCCAGCCGCTCGCAGCGCGGACCAGTCCCTTGCGCCGATCCGGCGCGACCAGGACGCCCGCGCCGAGGACGAGCAGGGTGAGCCACGGCAGGATGCCGGCGAGGCGGTCGAACAGGCCGAACGCGGACTGCACCTGTCCGAGCGTGTCCGACTGCAGGAGCTCGAGCTTCACCTCCGGCACGGTGATGCTGCCGACGAACGGCACCCCCGCGTCGGTGAGGCGCGACTGCACCTCCTTGATCGTGTCCGTCAGGTCGACCGTGACCACGCCCTTCTGGCCGTTGGACACGGTGAGGACGTCGACCACCTGCGTCTGGGCGATCCGGTTGGCGTCGTCCCACAGCTCGGCGACGCGGTCGCTCGTGACGACCCGGTCGATCACCTGCGTGATCAGGCCCTTGAGCCCGGCGGTGATCGGCGCGGCCAGCATGGCCGCCTGCTCGGGAAGGACCTTCTGGACCTCCGCGTCCAGGTCGACCTGGTCGTAGAGCGCGTTCTCGATCCGGGTCTGGATCGCCTTCTGGATGGCGGGGTCCCGGATGAGGGGCGACACCGTCTCGACGTAGCGGTCGGTGTCGGTGATCGTCCGGTCGAGCCAGACCGACAGGACCGACACCGGCACGAGCAGCGAGCCGACGACGATCAGGATCCAGGACGCGGTCCAGCGACCGACGTGGCGCGCACGCGGCGGCGCGGCGGTGCCGTCGCCCACCTTCTCCTCGACCGAGTGGAGCTCCTGCTCCAGGCGCGCGTTCTCCTCGCGGAGCCGTTCCAGCTCGGATTCGAGGTCGGCCGCGTCGGCGGCCGGCTCATCCGGTGTGGGGGCGTCGTCGTCTGCCATGACGCGACGCTACCGGCGGGGGTGTCAGGAAGCGCTCACCCTCGGGGCCGGGC
>JAEZAI010000584.1 GCA_023427825.1 Actinomycetes bacterium | reverse complement strand
GCGCGCCGGCACGTGTGAGCAGACGCACGAGCCGGGAGGCGCGGCCGGCGGCTCGTTCGCCGTGGCGGCCCGCCTCCCGCCACGCGGAGATCGCGATCGTGACGAGCAGCAGCGCGGCCACCCCGGCGGCGCCGACCAGCAGCACCGGCCAGTCCGCATGCACGCCGACGTCGGGGTCGACCTCCCGGCCCAGTCCGATCGGCAGCAGCGGCGACAGGGCGATCCCGCCGACCACGGCGGCCCCGAACGCGACCCCCACCGGGACGAGGTGGGGGAGCGCCAGCGTCCTGGCCTGGTCGGCACGGGCGAAGCCGAGCGCTCGGAGGGCGGTCAGGTCGTCGGCGCCGGCCCGGACCGACCGCGTCAGCGCCTGGCCGACGAGCACCACGCCGGCCAGCGCGACGGCCAGTCCGAACAGCAGCAGACCCCGGGTCTCGAGGTCGGTGCCGTTGGTGACGCGCTTGGACATGGCGACGGCGTCGAGGATCGGCATCTCCGGCGTGTCCAGGATCCGCCGGACGTCGCGCTCGAGCCGTGCCACGTCGGCCTCGCCGGGGCGGAACCGCACGAGCAGGTTGTTCACGAAGGTGACGTCGCGTCCGTACCGCCGGTGGAAGGCCGGGGTGGCGATGATGCCGATGCCGCTCGACCCGTCGTCGGGGATGATCGAGGTCTCGAACTGGGAGCTGCCCACGCCGACCACGCGGACATCGATGCGCTCGCCCTCTGGAGGAGACCACATGTCGCCGGCCGCGATCTGCGCGTCCGACGGCCGCTGCAGCACGAGCCGGTCGCCGACCTCCACCCCCTTCTCCAGCGCGTCCGGCGTGGTCAGGACCTCGTGCGGGTCGGAGGGGTCGGGTTGGCGCCCGGCGACCAGCAGCGGTCGGTCCACCTCGGTCCGCCAGTCGCCGAACGCGACGTCGAACACGCCCGAGCTCGACACGTCGACGCCGTCGGGTGCTTCGACGATGCTGACCGCAGGGAGCCCGAACGCCCCCGCGGCCTGCACGTACGGGAGGTCGGCCACCAGCGCCCAGTCCGGGTCGATCACGTCCACCTGGCTGGCGAAGACGATCGCGTCGGCGGCATCGGTCTCGTCCCGGAAGCGGGCGAACGCGGCGTCGGTGCGCCGGGCCCCCGCGATCGCGGCGAGCGCGACCGCGGCGGCGAGCCCGGCGAGGAGGCCCAGCGACACGAGGGCGAGCGGACGGCGCCGCACCTCCCGGTGGGCCCACATCCTGCCCGCCGTGCCGACGCCGGCGTCGCTTCCCATGGGCTCACCCTAAAGACGGGCCGCCTCGCCGAGAAGGGTGCGGGCCCCGGACCGGTAGGGGTGGTGGCACCCCCGCGAGCGGGCGACGGGAGCACCGCCCGGCGCCCCACTCGCTTTGTGATGCTCCCGACCGGGAAATCGCGGTCGCGAGCATCACAAAGCGGGCGGAGTGGGCCGGAGAGGGGCGGAGCGGGCCGACCCACGCAACGGTCCCGGAATGGGGACCGCGCAGGCCGCGGGTCTACGCTCCCTCGTCGGGCCCGGCGCGCCTGACGACCCGTCAGAACCGCCATCAGCAGTTCGCGACAGGAAGGTGAGAGGGTGGACCTCTTCGAGTACCAGGGGAAGCAGTTCTTCGCCACGTTCGACATCCCCGTGTCGGCCGGCGAGGCCGTCACGACGGTGGACGACGCCGTGGCCGTGGCCGAGCGACTCGACAGCTACCCCGTCGTCATCAAGGCGCAGGTGCACGTGGGCGGCCGCGGCAAGGCAGGCGGCGTGCAGCTCGCGACCAACGCCGACGAGGTGCGCGAGCACGCCTCCAACATCCTCGGCCTGGACATCTAGGGCCACGTCGTCAAGGTGATCTGGGTCGAGGTCGCCTCCGACATCGACGAGGAGTACTACGCCTCGTTCACGCTCGACCGCTCGGCCAAGAAGCACCTCGGCATGCTGTCCGCGCAGGGCGGCGTGGAGATCGAGGCCGTCGCCGAGTCCGACCCCGATGCGATCGCCAAGGTCTGGATCGACCCGGTCGACGGGCTGACCGACCAGATCGCCCGCGAGTGGGTGGCCGCCGCCAAGCTCAACGACAAGGCCACCGAAGGTGCGATCGACATCCTCAAGAAGCTCTACCGGGCCTACACCGAGGGCGACGCCGATCTCACCGAGATCAACCCGCTCATCCTCAAGCCGACCGGCGAGGTCCACGCCCTCGACGCCAAGGTCACCCTCGACGGCAACGCCGCCTACCGCCACGACTGGGCCGAGTACGCGGCCACCCAGGTGCGCGACGTCCGCGAGCAGGCCGCCCACGACAAGGGCCTGCAGTACGTCGGCCTGGACGGCACGGTCGGCATCATCGCCAACGGCGCCGGTCTGGCCATGAGCACGCTCGACGTGGTCAACCAGTCCGGTGGCAAGCCCGCCAACTTCCTGGACATCGGCGGCGGCGCCAACGCGGATGTCATGGCCGGCGCCCTGGAGGTCATCAACAACGACCCGCAGGTCAAGGCGATCTTCATCAACATCTTCGGTGGCATCACCCGTGGTGAGGAGGTGGCCAACGGCATCGTCGAGGCGCTGGGTCGGGTCACCATCGACTCGCCGATCGTGATCCGCCTGGACGGCACCAACGCCGAGGAGGGTCGGGCGATCCTCCAGCCGCACCTGTCCGAGAAGCTGCAGATGCAGCCCACCATGCTCGAGGCGGCCGCCAGAGTCGTCGAGCTGGCCCGCGCCTGATCGCGACGAGAGCACTGCGCAGCAGCGAAGGACTACAGGAGACAACGACATGAGCATCTTCGTCGACGAGAACACCAAGGTCGTCTACCAGGGCCTCACCGGCAGCCAGGGTCGCTACTACGGCCTGCTGAACCGGGACTACGGGACGCAGGTCGTCGCCGGCACGAACCCCAAGAAGGCCGGCACCGACGTCGAGGGCATCCCGATCTTCGCCTCGGTCGCCGACGCCGTCGCCGAGACCGGCGCCAACGCCAGCTGCATCTTCATCCCTGCGCCGGGCGTGAAGGACGCCGTGCTCGAAGCTGCCGAGGGCGGCGTCGAGTTCATCGTCTGCATCACCGAGGGCGTGCCCATGCAGGACGAGGCCTGGTTCTTCAACAAGCTGCAGCGGGACTTCCCGTCGGTGCAGCTGCTCGGCCCGAACTGCCCCGGCATCATCAGCCCCGGCAAGTGCAACATCGGCATCACGGCCGGCCACATCGCCAAGTCCCCCGAGGCCGGCGCCAAGAACGTGGGCATCGTCAGCCGGTCCGGCACGCTGACCTACCAGGCGCTCTACGAGCTCAAGCTGCAGGACATCGGCGTGACCACCTGCGTCGGCATCGGCGGCGACCCGGTCCCGGGCACGAGCTTCATCGACTGCCTGGAGCGCTTCGAGGCCGACGACGACACCTCCGCCGTGATGATGATCGGTGAGATCGGTGGGTCGGCCGAGGAGGAGGCCGCCGAGTTCATCGCCTCCAAGATGTCCAAGCCCGTCGTGGCGTACATCGCGGGGCAGACCGCGCCGGCCGGCAAGAAGATGGGCCACGCCGGCGCCATCGTCTCGGGCGGCAAGGGCACGGCGGCCGCCAAGATGGAGGCGCTGACCGGTGCGGGTGTCCAGGTGGGCGCCAACCCGACCGAGGCCGGCAGCCTCATGGTCGACGTCATCCGCGCCCTCTAGGGATATAGGGGTCGCGCCCGGACAAGGATTGTCCGGATCCACCCACAGATCCTGCTGACGGCGGGCGTCGTGCTCCGGCACCGCGCCCGTCGCCGCGTTCCGATCCAGGCCGCGCCCACTCCCAGGCTTGCGCGAACGAGGGGTCGTTCGGTACCCGTAGCATCGTGGGGTCGGCGCCAGGGCTGGGCTGCGCCTCCGCTCCGACCACCTCTGCGACCATGAGAACCGACGACCACACCTCGGCGCGCGGCGAGTTCGACGTCGCGACGGGCGACGACCGCCAGGTCGGCGGCCACGTCGACGACGTCGCCGACGCGCCCACCGCGTCGGGTGCGCCCTCGACGCGCCGGCCGTCCGGCCGCGACCGGTTCCTGGACGTGCTCCGGGCGCTGGCGCTGGCGCGGGTGATCCTCTGGCACACGTGGTCGGCCGCCTGGCTGACGTGGTTCCCGGCGATGCCGGCGATGTTCTTCGGCGCTGGCGCGCTGCTCGACGGCTCCCTCGCGCGACGCGGGTGGTGGGCGACGGTCCGCCAGCGCGCCCGGCGGCTGCTCATCCCGTTCTGGGTGTACGGCGCGGTGAGCGTGACCGTCATGGTCGTGATGGGGTGGCGGCCGACGCCGGCGGAGCTGTTCGGCTGGGTCGTGCCGCTCGTCGACCCCGTGGGTAGCGAGGAGCTGCGGGGACTGTGGATCCCGCTCTGGTACGTGCGCGCCTACGTCTGGTTCGTCCTGGGCGCCGCGGCCATCCGCTGGGTCGTGCGGCGCGCGGGGATCGGCGCGCCGCTGCTGTTCGCCGCGGCGACCGTCGGCTTGTACGCGGCGGAGCGGGCCGCCGACCGGTCGCTCGTGCCGCTCTCTGTCCTCGACGCCATCAGCTACGGCACGTTCGTCGCGGCCGGCATGCTCTACGCGCAGCGGGACCGGTGGGTGCCCGGAGTGCGGACGTGCGTGGTCGCGGGATTGGCGCTCGCCGTCGCAGCGGTGCTGACAGCGGCGCGCTACGGACCCACCGACCTTGTCGTCAACCGGTCGGCGGTTCTGGTCGTGCTGGTCGGCGGAGCCGGGCTCATGGTGCTGCTGGCCCTCCGCCCGGTGCTGGCCGCCGTCGACGGCGCGATCGGGCGTGCCGTGGACGCCGTGGTCCGCCGAACGCTCACGATCTACCTCTGGCACGGCTTCGGCCTGGTGGTGGCCGCCGGACTGGTCGACGAGCACATGGAACCGGGGCCGCTGCGGTGGACGCTGTCGCTGCTCGTGGTCGTGACGGTCACCGGCGGGCTGGTCGTGATCTTCGGCCCGGTCGAGGAGTGGGCGGC
>JAEZAI010000579.1 GCA_023427825.1 Actinomycetes bacterium | reverse complement strand
CGCAGCGCGGAGGCGCCGACGCATGAACATCACCACGAGGGCCGTGCGGTGAGCATGCCCTTCTACGTCGCACCCGAGCAGATGATGAAGGACCGGGCGGACTACGCCCGGAAGGGCATCGCCCGCGGCCGGTCCCTCGTCGCCTGCACCTTCGCCGCCGGCGTGCTGCTGTGCGCCGAGAACCCGTCGCGGATGCTCCGCAAGGTGTCGGAGATCTACGACCGAATCGGCTTCGCCGGCGTCGGCAAGTACAACGAGTTCGACCAGCTCCGCATCGCGGGCGTCCGCCACGCGGACCTCAAGGGGTTCTCGTTCAGCCGTGAGGACGTCGACGCCCGCAGCCTGGCCAACCAGTACGCCCAGATCCTCGGGCAGGTCTTCACCCACGAGATGAAGCCCATGGAGGTCGAGATCCTGGTCGCCGAGGTGGGCCACCGGCCCGAGGGCGACCAGCTGTTCCACATCCTCTACGACGGCACCCTCATCGACGAGACCGGCTGGGCCGTGCTCGGCGGCGAGGCCGATGCCATCGGCGAGCGGATGGGAGCGGCGTGGACCGAGGGCGGCACGCTGGCCGCCGCGCTCGGCGCCGCGGTGGGCGCACTGGCCGGCCCCGACCGCACGATCCCCGAGTCCGAGCTCGAGGTCGCCGTGCTCGCACGCGGCAACGGTCGCCGCACGTTCCTGCGCATCGAGGACGACGAGCTCGCCGCCCTCCTCGCCCAGGACTGACCACGTCCGGCGGGGCACCGCCGTGCTGTCGTGCGAAAAGCGCCCATGTGTCGCTTCTCGCACGAATGAACACAGAGGGTTCATCTCGACGCCGCGGTTTCCGCGGGCCCTCGGGGTAGGTTGACCGCGGGATGGACCGCAGGATCTACGGGCTGGAGAACGAGTACGGCGTCACCTGCACCCTTCGCGGGCAGCGACGCCTGAGCCCCGACGAGGTGGCGCGCTACCTGTTCCGGCGCGTCGTGTCGTGGGGCCGCTCGTCGAACGTGTTCCTGGCCAACGGCGCCCGGCTCTACCTCGACGTCGGCTCGCACCCCGAGTACGCCACGCCCGAGTGCGACTCGTTGACCGACCTGGTCGCGCACGACAAGGCGGGCGAGCGCATCCTCGAGCAGCTCCTCGAGTCGGCCGAGCAGCGGCTGGCCGAGGAAGGCATCCGCGGCGACATCTACCTGTTCCGCAACAACACCGACTCCGCCGGCAACAGCTACGGCTGCCACGAGAACTACTGCACCAGCCGCCACGACGACCTCACCCACTACACCGAGGTCCTCATCCCGTTCCTGGTCAGCCGCCAGATCTACGCCGGTGCGGGCAAGGTCATGCAGACCGCTCGGGGGGCGCAGTTCTCGATGGCGCAGCGGGCCGAGCACATCTGGGAGGGCGTCAGCTCGGCCACCACCAGGTCCCGCCCGATCATCAACACGCGCGACGAGCCGCACGCGGATTCCGACCGCTACCGGCGCCTGCACGTGATCGTCGGCGACTCGAACATGAGCGAGTACGCCACGTACCTCAAGGTCGGCGCCACTGCGCTCATCCTGCGCATGCTCGAAGACCCCACGGTGGTCCTGCGCGACATGACGCTCGAGAACCCCATCCGGGCCATCCGGGAGATCTCCCACGACATCACCTGCACGCGGCGCGTCCGCCTGGCCAACGGACGGGAGGCCTCGGCCCTGGAGATCCAGTCCGAGTACCTGAACCGGGCCCTGCGCTACGCGGAGAACCACGACCTGAACCCACAGGAGAAGCAGGCGCTCGACATGTGGGAGCACGTGGTGACGGGCCTCGAGCGCGACCCGCTCTCACTCGACCGCGAGATCGACTGGGTCACCAAGCACAACCTGATCGAGGCGTACCGGGAGCGTCACGACATCCCGCTGTCGCACCCCCGGGTCGCCCTGCTCGACCTGCAGTACCACGACATCAGCCGTGACCGGTCCGTCTTCTACAAGCTGCAGCGCGCCGGTCGCGTCGAGCGGATCGTCACCGACGCCGACATCGACGAGGCCATCGACACGCCGCCGCAGACCACCCGGGCCCGCCTGCGGGGCGAGTTCATCCGCAGGGCCAAGGAGCGCAAGCGCGACTACACGGTCGACTGGGTGCACCTGAAGCTCAACGACCAGGCCCAGCGCACCGTGCTCTGCAAGGACCCCTTCAAGGCCTACGACGAGCGGGTCGAGCGCCTCATCGAGTCCCTCTAGCCCCACCCGCGGCCGCCGGCCTCGGCGGAACGTGTGCGGGAGGCGACCGTGACGGGCATGAGCCGCACACGTTCGGTATGTCCGCCGTGCTGGACCCGGACGTGCGCTCCGGTGCAGCATCGCGGGACGGCGTCCGTCGGTCGTCGGCGGGCAGAGGGGATGGGGCGAGATGGACATCAGCGGCGGCGTCGAGACGCTGACGATCACCGGCGCGGCGCCGGGGACCCGGCTGGAGGTGCGGCGGGCCGACGGCACGCCGGTGGTCACGCTGGTCGCCGACGCGGCGGGCAACGCCCACCTGGCGTTCGTGCCCGAGCACCCGATCGTCGTCGACTCGCCCAAGGCGCTGTCGGCCATGGTGGCGGGCGGCCGGCCGCTCGAGCCGGGCGACTACACCGTGCACCCCGACGACGGGGGCGAGCCCGGCACCGTGCACGTGATGGCCGTGGACGACGTCCCCGACCCGTCCTTCTACGACCGCGAGCTCCCCGAGGGCTTCAGCTACATGACCATGCGCGACGGCGTGCAGCTGTCGGTCATGGTCCGGTTCCCCAACCAGGACCTCTACGGGCCGCCGCCGTGGCCGACCGTGGTCGAGTACTCGGGCTACACGCCGTCGGACCCCGACGAGCCGCAGCCCGGCACGCTGCTCGCCAACCTCATGGGGTTCGCCGCCATCGGGGTCAACATGCGCGGGACCGGCTGCTCCGGCGGTGTGTTCGACCTCTTCAGCCCGGCCCAGGCCGCCGACGGCTACGACGTGATCGAGACGGTGGGCCGCCAGCCGTGGGTCCTGCACCACCACGTGGGCATGGTCGGGCTCAGCTACCCGGGCATCACGCAGCTGTACGTGGCCACCACGCGCCCGCCGTCGCTCGCCTGCATCACCCCGCTGTCGGTGATCGACGACCCCTGGCGCCAGCAGTGGCCGGGCGGGATCTACAACTCCGGCTTCACGAAGGCCTGGGTGGCGGCGCGGGACGCCCAGACCTCGGCCGGCGGCCAGGCGTGGGACCAGCGCCGGATCGAGGCGGGCGACGAGGTCGCGCTCGAGAACCAGCGCATCCGCAGCCAGAACTTCGACTTCGAGCAGTTCGGTCGGGCGTCCGAGGCGTTCCAACCGCTGCAGCGCTCGCGGTTCCTCGGCGAGATGGTCTCGAACATCGAGGTTCCCGTGTACCTGACCGGTGCCTGGCAGGACGAGCAGACCGGCAGCCGCTTCGCGCACATGCTCGAGGACTTCGCGAACAGCCCGGAGCAGCGCTACGTCCTCTTCAACGGCCACCACCCCGACGGCTACAGCCCCATGGTGATCCTCCGGTGGTTCGAGTTCCTGAACTTCCACGTGGCGCGGCGGGTCCCGAAGGTCCACGACATGATCCGCATGTTCGCCCCGGCGCAGTTCGCCGAGGTGTTCGGGTTCAGCCCCGAGCTCGAGGCGGACCGCTTCGAGCACCACGGTGACGACCTGGCGGCCGCGCTCGCCGAGTACCGGGCCGAGCCGCGTGTGCGCCTGCTGTTCGAGACCGGCGCCGGCCACGAGACGCCCGGTGCGACCGCGCACCGCTTCGAGATCGGCACCGACACCTTCCCGCCCCCCGGCGTGCAGCCGCTGCGACTGCACCTGGCCGACGGCGGACGGCTCGTGTCCGACGCGCCGGCGGACGCGGGCGCGGACGAGTACCGGGACGACCCGGACGCGGGTGAGGAGGCGTACTCCAAGGAGCTCCTCGTCGACATGAACCGCTTCGCCATGCCGGCGGTGCCGATCGACTGGACCCGCTTCCCCGAGGGCTGCACCGCGTCGTACGAGACCGAGCCGCTCGATCAGCCGGTGGTGCTCGCCGGTTCGGGCCACGTGGACCTGTGGCTGCGCCCGGGCACGTCCGACACGGCGGTGCAGGCCACGCTGACCGAGGTCCGCCCCGACGGCCACGAGGTGCGGCTGCAGTGCGGCTGGCACCGGCCCGTGCACCGCGCGGAGGACCCCGCCCTGTCCGACGAGCTGCGGGTCGACTACACGTTCGCCCCCGAGGACCGGCGTGCGCTGGTGCCGGGGGAGTGGATCCGGTTCCGGTTGCCGGTGTACCCGCTGACCGCCCTGCTGCGCCCGGGGTCCCGCCTCCGGCTCACGCTGTCCACCCCGGGCCGGGACCACCCGTTCTGGTGCTTCGAGAACCCGGTCGTCGACGGCGCGGTGCACCGGGTCGGACGCGGCGGCGACCACGCGTCCGCGCTGGTGCTGCCGGTGTGGGACGTGGTGATCGATCATCCCGAGGACCTCCCGGCGCCCGGCGCGCTCCGAGGCCAGCCGGCACGCGAGGCGCTGCCGATCCGCAACACCGTGGCCGGCGCCTGACGTGCCAACGTTCCGCACCGCGGTCGTCACCGAGGTGCTCTCGGAGCGGCCCGGCCTCCAGCGCGTCGCCGTGCGCATGCCCGACGGGTCCGACGCCCGCGCCTACGCCACCACCGAGCTCGTCGGCGACTGCGCGGTGGGCGACCGGGTCGTCCTGAACACCACGGCGGTCGAGCTGGGACTCGGCACCGGCGGCTGGCACGTCGTTCACTGGAACCTGGCGCGCGCCGAGCTGGTGCAGCCCGGCCCGGACCACGTGATGAAGCTGCGCTACACGTCGTTGCAGGCCGACGTCGGCACCTCCGAGCTCGTCCACCCCGAGTGCGACGATCCGCTCGGCGGCGTGCCCGTGGTTGCCTGCACGGTGCACAGCCAGGTGCCGGTGGTGGCGCTCGCGGTGGCTCGGCGCCGGCCGGGCACGCGGGTGGCCTACGTCATGACCGACGGTGCCGCGCTCCCGATGGCGTTGTCGGACACGGTGCAGGAGCTGATGCGGTCGGGGGCCGTCGCCGGCACGGTGACCGCGGGCCACGCCTTCGGCGGCGAGCTGGAGGCGGTGTCGCTGCCGTCCGCGCTCGGACTGGCCGTCCACGTGCTCGATGCCCAAGTGGTGGTCGTCGGCATGGGTCCCGGCGTCGTGGGCACCGGCACCGCCCTGGGCACGACCGCGGTCGAGGCCGCGTCGGGCCTGGAC
>JAEZAI010000513.1 GCA_023427825.1 Actinomycetes bacterium | reverse complement strand
AGTTCTCGCTGATGCCGTAGCCGATGCTCGCTGCCTTCGTCGCGCCCACCCGGCCTGCGGCGTACGGCACGCCCGGACGGGCGCAGTCGGCGCAGCGGACGACCGCGCTCGGGAAGTTGTGCGGTCGGTTGGCCGAGTCCGACGCGTGGATGCCCCACGTGTAGGTGGGGATGCCCGCCGCGTCGAGGTCGCCCCAGCCGCTCGGCAGGAGGGTGGCTTCGAACACCCCGAAGGAGTCGTTCCTGGAGATCACGTCGAGCGTGCGCTGCTGGTTCATGCCGAGCTCGTCGTCGATCACGTCGCCGACGACCAGGTCGCGCCCGTAGATCCCGCCCTGGCTGTTGCGATACGCGAAGTACGCCTCGATGCCGGCCACGTAGCAGTCGAGGATGCAGGTGCCGAGGGGGTTGCCGGTCTTCGTGCCGATCACGGAGTAGCGGATCTCGTCGTCGGTCACGCCGGGGACGTCCGGCCGTGGCTCGAACCGATCCCGGTTCGCCTCGCCGCCCTGCTGCAGGTCCTCGCGAGCGATCGACGTGGTGGTGGCGGCCGACGTGATGCCCCAGTCGTTGCCGCACGCGGCCGCGAGCACGCCCAGCAGCGTGACGGTCGCCGCGAGTGCCCGTCGCCGACGAAGGACCACCTGTTCCCCCCGATCGCTCGCCACCACCCCAAAAAGGTGACGCAAGTGTTCGATACGTGCACAGTAACGCGGTCCTCGTCGGCGCGGTCGGGCAAACGCGTGTCACCGGCTGCCTCGATGGACACGGACGCTGGGTGGTCCGCAGGTGTCAGTTCCGCCACCGAAATGTCAGATGTGACATCCTCTCGGCATGTCGGACCCCCGGACGGACCACGATGCGATCGTCATCGGCGCAGGGCACAACGGGCTCACCGCCGCCGCGGTGATGGCGGGAGCGGGCATGCGCGTGCTCTGCGTCGAGAAGAACCACTTCAGCGGTGGCATGGCGTCGACCACCGACCTGATCCGCGGCTACCGGTTCGAGATCGCGGGGTCGGTGCAGTTCCCCGTGCCCAACGAGATCTACGCCGAGCTCGGCTTCGACGCGTGCCCCATCTTCGAGCCCGAGGTGCGCTCCGGTTCGGTGAGCGACGCCGGCGCGCCGCCGATGCTGTTCCACACCGACCCGGACCGGCTCGTCGGCCACCTGGGCGAGCTGTTCGGTCTGGAGGCGATGGTCGGCCTGGGCGAGATCATGGCCTGGGCCGAGGCGCCGGCCAGGGCGCTCGGTCGCTTCGAGGTGCGCCGGCCGCCGAGGACGGTCGACGAGATGTTCGAGACGGCGTCCGACGAGCGTGAGCGCGACGCCATCCGCACGATGCTGTTCGGCAGCGTCATGGACGTGGTCGACCGGTTCCTGCCGGACCGCGTCGCCCACGCGCAGCTCAGGGGCCTGCTCGCCTTCCTCGCCGTGAACTCCACGTTCCGCGGGCCGTACGACGCGGGGAGCGCCACGTGCCTGGCCTGGGCGCTCGCGACGCCTGATGACGACGCGGCCATGTCCAAGGTCCGCGGCGGGATCGGTGCCATGTCCGACCACGTGCGTGACCTCTTCCTGGCCCGGGGTGGCGAGCTGCGCCTGCACACCCGGGTCGCCCGGATCGTGGTCGCCGACGGTGCGGTCCGCGGGGTGGAGCTGGACGACGGGACGGTGATCACGGCGCCGGTCGTGGTGTCGAACCTGGACGCGACGACCACGCTGCTCGGACTGCTCGACCCGGGCGTGCTCCCTCCGGCGCTGGTCGAACGGGTCGACGCGATCGACCACCGCGCCGCGTACTTCCAGATGCACTTCGCGCTCCGGGACCTGCCCGAGTTCACCGGAGCGAACGATGTCCTCAACCAGGGCACGCTCCGGGCGACGACCACGTTCTTCGGCACCCCCGAGGCGCAGCAGCGGGCGTTCGAGACCTGCCGCGCCGGCGAGGTCCCCGAGGCGCCGCCCGTGTCGCTGGGCATCCCGTCGATCCTGGACCCCGACCTGGCTCCCGAGGGTCGCCACGCCGCGAGCGCGTTCGCGTTCTGCGCCCCCATCGGCGGCGACCACGCCGAGCGGGTCCGGCTGCGGGACGAGATGGCCGACCGGATCGTGCAACGGATCACTGCCTTCGCCCCAAACTTCCCCGACTGCATCGAGCGCCAGATCGCCTATCCCGCGTACAGCTACGAGCTCATGTTCGGGTGCGCCGGCGGTGACTTCACCCACGCGCTGCTCCACCCCGACCTGATGGGAGCGTTCCGTCCCGGGCCCCGCGGGTGGCGCGATCTGGAGCTGCCGGTCGCCGGGCTGTACCTGGGCGGCGCGGGCTGCCACGGCGGCCCGGGCGTGACGTTCATCCCGGGCTACAACGCCGGGCACGCCGTGCTCGACGCGGCCTGAGACCGCGGACCGCACGCGTAGGCTCCCCGCCGTGCGACGACCGGCCGGACCCTCGCGGAGCGAACGGACCCGGACCGCCCTGCGCGACGCCGCACTCGCACGGTTCGTCCGGGACGGGTTCGACGCGACGTCGGTCGCCGACATCGCGGCCGACGCGGGCGTGTCGGAGCGGACCTTCTACCGCTACTTCGCCGACAAGTACGAGGTGCTGCTGGTCGACTACGAGGCGCGCCTGGACTGGTTCCGCCGGGCGCTGGCGGTGCGGCCGGCCGACGAGCGCCTGATCGACTCCGTGCGCGCCGCGGTCGACTCGTTCCCCGACGACCCCGGCGTGGTCGAGGAGATCGCCCGCCTGCGCTCGGACGTGTCGTCCCTCGAACGCATCGAGCCGCACGTGCGCCGCGTGGAGATCGAGCTCGCCCGCGAGATCGAGGCGCACCTGCTCGATCGAGCCACGCGCCGCCGGACCCAGCCGGACGCCGACGACCTGGCGCGCATGACGGTGGTGAGCCGCGCCGTCGCCGCGGCGCTGTTCAGCGCGATCGACCTCTGGATGGCCGGGCCGGCCGACGACCTGTCCGAGCTGTCGCAGCTCACCGACGTGGCGCTCGACACGGTCGAGCCCGTGACGCGCTGAGCGCCGGCCCGCATCGCGGGGCCGGCACGGCCGATCAGCGGAAGCGGTACCGGATCGGAAGGTGCTTGACGCCGGAGACGAAGTGGCTCTGGGACCACTGCGCGGGCCCGTCGGGCTCGAGCACCTCGACCTGGTCCACCAGGCGGCGCAGGAACGAGCGCACCTCGCGCCGGGCGAACTGGGCGCCGAGGCAGAAGTGCGCCCCCACGCCGAACGAGAGGAGCCGGTCGGCGTCGGGCCGGCCGACGTCGAAGCGCATGGGGTCGACGAACACCGCCTCGTCGCGGTTGGCCGACGGGTACGACAGCAGGACCCGGCCGCCGGCCGGGATGTCGACACCACGGATCGTCGTGGCCGCGTCGGTGTGACGGAGGAAGTGACGGACCGGCGTGGTCCACCGGATCAGCTCGTCCGCCGCTCGGTTGACGACCTCGTCGTCCGCGCCGTGTCCCCGGAGGGCCTCCCACTGCTCGGGGTGCTCGAGCAGGGCCTGCAGCCCACCGGCGAGCGCGAACGAGGTGGTGTCGTGCCCGGCCGTCGCGACGATGATGTAGTACCAGAGCCGCTCCGCGTCCCCCATGGGGCACCCGTCGACCTGGCCGTTGGCGATGACCGAGGCGAGGTCGTCCGCAGGGCACGCCCGGCGATCCGCGGTCACCTCGTTGAAGTACTGGATGAACGTCATCACCGACCGGGCGACCCTCAGTCCCGGATCGGTGTCGTCGCCCATGAACTCGGGGTCGTTGGCCCCGAACACGCCCTGGGTGAGCTCCATCATCAACGGCTCGTCGGACTCCGGCACGCCGTAGATGTCCATGATCACCCGCAGCGTGTACGGCTGGGCGATGTCGACCGCGAAGTCGCACGAGCCGTCCATCTCACGCATGCGGCCGATGAAGTGGTCCGCGATCTCGTCGATGCGCGGCTGACGGTGCTTGACCGCTGCCGGCTTGAACCAGTCGTTGGTCACCTTGCGGTGCTCGGTGTGCTCGTGGTCGTCGAGGTGGACCAGGGACCTCGGCACGAAGCCGCTCGCGAGCATCTCCTCGTTGGACGCGTCGGGACCCAGCACCGACAGCGCCGTGTTCTTCCAGTGCCCGTCGTCGCGCGACACCGCGAACACGTCCTCGTGGCGGGTGAGGACCCAGAAGGGCGAGATCCCGGCGTCCTCCACGCGCAGCACCGGCGCCGTCCGGCGGATCTCGGCGACCTGCTCGTGCCAGGTCTCCATGTCGGTCCACCGGTCCGGCCGGTGGAACAGGCCACCGGCGTCGGTCGTCGGAGCGGTCGCGGTCATCGTGGTGGAGCCTCCGTGTCGGCGGACCGGGCCGTGCCCGCGGAACGGTACCCGACCCTCGCTGCGCCCCGGCGGGTGCTCGGCAGGTCCGGTCGCCGCCGCAGCGCGGTCGTGGGACGCTGGCGACGGTCAGTCAGTTCCCGGCGACAGGAGCCCACATGAAGATCGCGAACCTCGACGACCGCGCCGTGCTCGTCGTCGGCGACACCGTCGTGGACGTGGCCGCCGCGTCCGACGGCCGGTTCGGTCCCGAACCGTCGACCCTCTACGAGCGATGGGACGAGTTCGTCGACTGGGCGTCGGAGGTGGGGCCCGGCGAGGAACCGCTCGACGAGTCCCGGCTCGGCAACCCCGTCCCGCGGCCCCGGCAGGTGTTCGCGATCGGGCTCAACTACCGGAGCCACGCCGAGGAGTCGGGCATGGCGGTGCCCGACGTACCGGCCACGTTCACCAAGTTCCCGGCGTCGCTGTCGGGACCCTTCGACGAGATCGACGTGGGTGCCGGGACCGTCGACTGGGAGGTCGAGCTGGTCGCCGTCATCGGGAGGACGGCCGACCGCGTCGCCGAGCCCGACGCCTGGGGCCACGTCGCCGGACTGACCGTGGGCCAGGACATCAGCGACCGGACGTTGCAGTTCGCCGCCGGCGCGCAGTTCTCGCTCGGCAAGAGCCGCCGGGGCTTCGGCCCCATGGGCCCGTGGGTGGTGACCGCCGACGAGGTGGCCGACCGCGACGACCTGGAGCTCGGGTGCTCGGTGGACGGCGAGATCGTGCAGCAGGCGCGGACCAGCGACCTGGTCTTCGGCATCCCCCGACTGGTCGCCGAGCTCTCCGCGGTGCTGCCGCTCCTGCCCGGCGACCTGATCTTCACCGGCACCCCCGCCGGCGTGGGCTTCACGCGACAGCCGGCCCGGTTCCTGGAGCCCGGGCAGGTCCTGGAGTCCTGGATCGAGGGCATCGGGACCATTCGGAACCGCTGCCGCTGAGGCCCGGAACCGCTGCCGCCGAGGCGTCGGATCGCGACGGCTGGGGCCGACCCGCCCCCGGCGGGCACGGGGGCGTCCCGGGGTTCAGGAGGTGCGGCGGACCACGACGACGGCGACGTCGTCGGTGGCGACCGATTCGGGCGTCAGGCGGATCAGCGCGTCGGCGATCGACTCGGCGTCGCCCTCCAGGTGGCGGAGCGTGTCGCACACGCGGTCGATGCCGTCGTCGATCGGGGCCTGGCGCGACTCCACCAGGCCGTCGGTGTAGGACACGACCACGTCGCCGGGCGCGAGCGGCACGCTCGTCGCCTTCTGGCGCTCGTCGGGCGGCATGCCCAGCGGGGGGTAGCGCGACGCGTCGAGCACCCGGACGCCATCCGCGGTCCGGAGCAGCGCAGGCGGGTGCCCGGCGGAGGTGACCCGGACCGTGTCCTGGTCGGGGTCGAACTCGATGCACATCGCCGTCCCGCGGAACTCGCTCTGATCGCCGTCGGTGACGAGCGGATGGAGCGCAGGGAAGATCTCGTCGAAGGGCACGCCGGTCCGCACCAGCGTGGCGATCGTCGTGCGGAACCGTGCCATCTCGATCGCGGCGTCCACCCCGTGGCCGACGACGTCCCCGACGACGGCCACCGTCCGGTCGTCGTCGAGGGCGATGAACTCGTACCAGTCGCCGCCCATCTGCAGGTTGGAGAGCGCGGGCTGGTAGCGGCCCGCGCACTGCACGCCGACGAGCCCGGCCGGGGTGCGGACCAGCTGCTCGGTCATCCCGGACACGAGCTCGTGCTCCAGCTCGGAGCGTTGCGTGCGTTCCAGCGTGGCGCCGCACAGGTCGGCGATGGTCGCGATCAGCGCCCGGGTGGCCGGGTCGTGGTCGGCCCGGTCGGGCCAGGCCACGGCGATCGCGCCGACGGGGCGGTGCCGGCCGCCCGGCAGCGGCACCACCCAGAGGGCGCCGATGTCCAGTCGCTCCACCTCGTCCACGAGCTCCGGGTACCGGCGTGTGAACTCGTCGCGGTCGCCGATGATGAGCTCGTGGCCCGTCCGCAGCACGTCGGCCAGAGGGATCCGGGTCTCGGGCGGCAGGTCCCGGAACCGCTCCGACTCCGCGCCCATCGACGGCGGGCGCACCACGTCGATGCGACCGTGGGGGTTGCGCACCGCAAGGCGTGCGAGGGTCGCCCCCAGCACCGCCGGGACCGCCTCGTCGACCGCGAGGCCCACGTCGTGGGCCGTCGTCGCCTCGGCGAGCCGGGCGGCCAGCTCGGACATGCCGGTCGAGGTGGAGTTGAGCACGGCGCGCTCCATGGCGCCGCGGGCCAGCTCGGCCAGCGTGCTGAGCGCCGCCTCGTCCACCGACGAGATGATCGGCCGGGCCCAGCCCACGCCGATGGCTGCGACCACGCGCCCCCGCACGCGCACCGGCAGCACCACCGCGGACTCCACCCCGGTCCACCGTGGGGCGTCGACGGTCTCGGGGTAGCGCGTGCGGAACTCCTGGCGGGACCGGATCGTGGTGCGCACGCCCGTGTTGACCGCGTCGTTGATCGGGCCCTTCGCGTCGATGGGGATCTGGATCGGCTCGGCCCGGGTCGACGGGTCGAAGAAGGTGAGGCTGCGCCTGCTCGCATCGACGACCACCATGTTCGAGGTCATCGCGTCGGTGAGCCGCCACCCGTGCTCGGCGATGATGCCGCCGACGTCGTCGATGGTCGGCGCACCCGCCAGCTCGGCGCTGACCTCGGCCAGCGCGGTGGAGGACTCGAAGAGGCGGCCGCGACGGATCGCCTCGGTGGCGAGCGAGGCGATCGTGTCGAACCGGCTGCGGACGGTGGCGTCGACGTGCGTGGCGTCCCGCCAGTGCACGACGATGCCGCCGAGGACGTAGCCGTTGCCGTCGACGAGGGGCGCAGCCACCGTCGTGGAGACGAGCCCGCCGACCACCGCGCCGAACTGCGGGACCTCGTCGTAGGAGCGCTGGCCCGCCTCCGTGCCGAGGACGATCGTCGTCCCCTCGCGGATCGCGGCGACGATGGGATAGGTGCCGTCCAGCGGGAGCACCTGCGGCGGTGAGATCTCCTGGCGGAACGCCGGGTCGCACGCGATCCGGATCTGACCGGAGCGGTCGACGACGCCGACCGTGGCGAAGTCGGCGTCCAGGGCGCCGGGCGCTCCCGTGGCGACGACGTCGACGAGCCGGTCGACGGTGTCGGCGCGGTTCACCTGGGCCGAGAGGGTGGCGAGCTCGACGATCCAACGCCGCTCGCGCTCCTCGGCCACCTGTCGGACCATCCGCTCTGCCTCGGCCTCGCGCCGCTGCCGGCCCCACCTTCGCTGGTTGAGCGCCGCCAGCACGCCGTAGACGACCGCGAACGCGGCCACGACGCAGGCGACGACGAGGAGCAGGTCGGCGGAGCGCGAGATCGACTCCAGTCGCTCGCGGTGCACGGACTGGATC
>JAEZAI010000498.1 GCA_023427825.1 Actinomycetes bacterium | reverse complement strand
GTGCCGTCGCGGCCCACGTAGTCGACGCAGACGTCGAGCACGGCGGAGCCTTCGCGCACCTGGTCCTTGGCCATCTGGACGCACGTGTCCCAGTCCTGGGCGAGCATCGCCTCCCGGAACTTCTTGGAGCCGTTGGCGTTGGTGCGCTCGCCGATCAGGATGAGGTTGGTCGACGCGGACCCGCCGTCGTCGCCGTCGTCCTCCGAGAGGGTGACGGGGGAGTAGATCGACGCCAGCCCGTGCTCGAACCGGGGCTCGCGCACCGCAGGAGTGGTCTCCGCGACCGCGTCCGCCAGCTGGCGGTTGTACTCGGGCGTCGTGCCGCAGCAGCCGCCGACCACGTTGACGCCGAACTCCTCGATGAAGCGGCGCTGGTACGACACGAAGTCCTCGGCGGTCAGGTCGTAGTGCATGTGGCCGTCGACGACCGACGGCAGCCCGGCGTTGGGGAGCACCGAGATGGGGATCCGCGAGTGCTGGCTGAGGTGGCGGATGTGCTCGGCCATCTCCTCGGGGCCGGTGGCGCAGTTGATGCCGATGACGTCGGGCCGCATGGCGTCGAGCGCCACGAGCGCGGCGCCGATCTCGGTGCCAGGGAGCATGCGGCCGGTGAGCTCGATCGTGACCTGGGTCTGGATCGGGACCTCGCGCCCCACCTCGGCCATGGCGGCGCGGCACCCGTTGATGCCCGCCTTGATGCCGAGCAGGTCGAACTGGGTCTCGAGCAGCAGCAGGTCGACGCCGCCCTCGAGCAGGCCGCGTGCCTGCTCGGCCACCTGGTCGCGCAGCTCGGCGTAGCGGACCTGGCCGAGCGACGCGAAGCGGGTGCCGGGGCCGATGGACCCGGCGACGAACCGGGGCCGCTCGGGTGTTGAGAACTCGTCGGCCACCTCCCGGGCGAGCGTGGCGGCGATCCGGTTGAGCTCGACCGTGCGGTCGGCGAGGCCGTACTCGTTGAGCGTGGCCCGCATGCCGCCGAACGTGTTGGTCTCGATGACGTCGGCGCCCGCCTCCAGGTACTCGGCGTGCATCCGCTTGATGAGCTCCGGTCGGGTCTCGACCAGGATCTCGGGACAGCCCTCCAGCTCGGGCGTGCCGTAGTCCTCCATGGTGAGGCCCTGCTCCTGCAGCCAGGTGCCGGCGGCGCCGTCGTAGACGAGCACGCGCTCGCCGATCGCAGCGAGGTAGGGAGAGGTGGGGGACTCAGTCATAGGTGTCGCGAGCGTACTTGCCGGCCCCAGGCACCCTCGCTCCGGTATCCGGGCGGCGGCTGCTCGGTAGGATCCGAGCCGGATGGACATCTACACGCGCACCGGTGACGACGGCACCACCGGACTGCTCTACGGCGGGCGGGTCCGCAAGGACGACCCCCGCCCGGTCGCCTACGGCGAGATCGACGAGGCGCAGTCGGCGATCGGCGTGGCCAGGGCGCACGCGGCGGTCGCGGTGCCCGGCGGCGCGCACGTGGCGGACACCAACGACGAGCTCGTCGGGCTGCTGATCGGCATCGAGCGCGACCTGTGGGTCGCCATGGCCGAGCTCGCCACCGCGCCGGGCAACCGCCACAAGCTGTCGGCCGGGACGTCGCTGGTCACCGCGGACATGGTCACCGCCCTCGAGACCGCCATCGACGACGTCACCAGCCGCTTCGACGCGCCTCGCGAGTTCGTCGTGCCGGGCGAGACCGTCGTCGCCGCCCACCTCGACGTGGCGCGCGCGACCGTGCGCCGGGCCGAGCGGGCGTCGCTGGCCGCAGCCGACGAGGGGTCCCACGTGGGCCCGTACCTCAACCGGCTCTCCGACCTCCTGTGGGCCCTCGCCCGGTGGCAGGAGGGCTCGTCGCGCACCACCCGTTCCGTGGACGGCACCGCCTGACCGCCCGCCAGCGACGACAGCACACACGCAGCACCACACACGCAGCAGAACTCCGGAGGATGAACGTGTCGGACCCGATCGACGTCAAGGTGGCCAAGGCCGCGCCCGCGGGCGCCACGGCGGTGGCCGTGGTCGCGTACAGCGACCGGCTCAACCGCGTGCCGGGCGTGCGCAAGGCCGCGCTCGACCGCGTGGGCTTCACCGGCAGCGTGGGCGCCTCGGCCACGTTCGACGACGGCGACCGCGCCACCGTGGTGGTCGGCCTGGGCCCGTCCGGGGCGACCGGGTCCGGCGCCACCGACGCGCTGCGCCGAGCCGGCGCCGCGTTCGTGCGGGCCGTGCCGAAGCACCGGAGGGTGGCGTTCGAGCTGCCGTCGGACCTGGAACCCGAGCTGGCGGTCGCCGCTCGGGCGCTGACCGAGGGGCTGATCCTGGGCGCCTACCGCTTCGACGACCTGCGGTCGCCCGACAAGGTCAAGCCGGGCCTCGGCGCGGTGACCCTGGTGGTCGGCGACGACAACGCCGCGGTGCGCGCCGCCCGCGAGGGCGTCGCCACCGGCGCCGCCGTGGCCGACGCCGTGTGCTTCGCCCGCGACCTGGTCAACACCCCCGGCGGCACGCTCACCGCGCCCGAGTTCGCTGACCGCGCCGCGGCCCGTGCCGAGGAGGCGGGCGTAGCTGTGGAGGTGCTCGATCTGGAGGCGATCCGGGAGGCCCGCCTGGGCGGCCTGGTCGCGGTCAACCAGGGCTCCACCATCGAGCCGCGCCTGGTGAAGCTCACCTACGAGCCCGAGGGTGCGGATGCCGACA
>JAEZAI010000474.1 GCA_023427825.1 Actinomycetes bacterium | reverse complement strand
CACTGCCCACGCGCCCCGCGCTCGCGGGCGCAGCCGTCGGCGTGCTCGGCATCATCGGCGCCTTCACCCTGTCGGCCGGCATCGACGACGCGGTCGCGAACCCGGCCCGGATCGGTTCGACCTGGGACGTGGAGATCACGTTCAACGACCCGTCGGGCCTGCCCGTGATGGACCAGGCGTTCGACGTCGTCGACCGCCGGGACGACGTGGTCGGCTCGGCACGCGTCGACCGGGCCCTCGTGGTGTTCGACCAGCTCACGCAACCCACGTACGCGCTCACGCACCGCAAGGGCCTGCTGGACTTCACGATCCTGGACGGCCGGGCGCCGGGTGCCGACGGCGAGGTCGCGCTGGCACCCGCCACGGCCCGGGCCTACGGGGTGGAGGTGGGCGACACGGTCGACGTCACCCTCGCCGGCGGCGAGCACCGGGGCGAGACGCGCCCGCTGCGAGTGGTGGGCATCGTCCTGCTGCCGACCACCCCCCACTCGAGCTACGACCAGGGCGCCATGCTCACCTCCCAGCAGCTGCACGAGCTGTTCGACGTGGAGCCCCTCACGTCCGCATCCGCGGCGTCGATCGACAGCGGGGCTCCCGTCGAGGAGGTGTTCGACGAGGTGCCGCCGGTCGTGCCGTACCTGTACGCCGCGCTCGATGACGACGCCGACGCGCGGGCCGTCGCCGCCGAGATCGACGCCGAGGTGCAGCCCGGCCTCGGCGCGGCCCCCACCACGATCCCCAACGATCTGGTGAACCTCCGCAACGTGCGGATCCTGCCGGTGCTGTTCGGTGCCTTCACGATCCTGCTGGCCATCGGGACGCTCGCCCACGTGTCGGCCAGCGTCGTCCGGCGGCGGGCGACCGACCTGGCCGTGCTCCGCACGATCGGGCTCACGCCCCGGCAGACCCGCATGACGCTGTCGTGGCAGGCGACCACGGTCGCCGTCGTCGGCCTCGTCATCGGCCTGCCGCTGGGCATCCTGCTCGGGCGCGCGAGCTGGCGGTGGGTCGCGCAGTCGACGCCGATGCTCTACGTGGCCCCGCTCGGCCTGCTGGCCGTGCTGCTCGTCGTGCCCGTCGCGCTGGTCGTGGCCAACCTGCTCTCGCTGTGGCCGGGCCGCCAGGCCGCCCGGCTCAAGCCGGCCGAGGTGCTCCGCACCGAGTGACCCTGCCGGCCGGCTCTCTGTTCCACCTCTTCGACGCTCCGACGTCGGTGAGGTGGAACAGAGTCGAACGGGTGGAACAAGACGGTCAGACGATGCCGGCGTCGCGCAGCTCGGCGAGGGCGTCGGCCTCGAGGCCGAGGAGCTCCGACAGCACCTCGTCGGTGTGCTCGCCCAGCTCGGGGCCGACCCAGCGGATCTCGCCCGGCGTGTCGGACAGCTTGGGCACCACGTTCTGCATGGGGAAGTCGCCCAGCTGGGGGTGCGCCAGCGTGACGATCGCCTCGCGGGCCTTGAAGTGAGCGTCGGCCAGCATGTCGGGCGCCGTGTAGATCTTGCCGTTGGGCACGCCGTGTTCGTTGAGCAGGTCCTCGAGCTGCTGCGAGGTCAGCGTCGCCGACCACTCCGCGATCAGCTCGTCGAGCTCGGCCTGGTGCGCGCCGCGGGCGTTGTGGGTGGCGAAGCGCTCGTCGTCGCCGAGCTCGGGACGGCCCATCGCCGTGGCCAACCGGCGCCACACCGTGTCCTGGTTGCCGCTGATCAGGTGCTCGCCGTCGGCGGTCGGGTACGCGTTGGCCGGTGCGACGTTCGGCAGGATCGAGCCGGTGCGGGGCCGGATGTAGTTGCTCACCGTGTATTCGGGGATCAACGACTCCATGACGCCGAGCACCGCCTCGTACAGCGCCGAGTCGACGATCTGACCCCGGCCGGTCGCCTCCCGGGCGTGCAGCGCGACCAGGCAGCCGAGGCACGCGAACGTGGCGGCGAGCGTGTCGCCGATCGAGATGCCGGCGCGGGCCGGCGGGCGGTCGGGCTCGCCGATCACGGCGCGCAGCCCGCCCATGGCCTCGCCGATCGCGCCGTAGCCGGGGCGGGAGGCGTACGGACCCGTCTGGCCGTAGCCCGACACCCGCACGACGATCAGGCGCGGGTTGGCCGCCATCAGGTCCTCGGGAGCCATCGACCACTTCTCGAGGGTCCCCGGCCTGAAGTTCTCGACGAGGATGTCGGCCTCGGCGATCAGCTGCCGCGCCAGGTCCTGGCCCGCCTTCTCCCGCAGGTCGATGGTCACGGACCGCTTGCCGCGGGCGACCACGGGCCACCACAGCGACCGCCCGTCGGCCTTCTCCCGGCCCCACTCCCGCATGGGATCGCCCTGGCCGGGCGGCTCGAGCTTGATGACGTCGGCACCGAAGTCGGCGAGCAGCTGGCCGCAGAACGGGCCCGCCAGCAGCTGACCCATCTCCACGACCCGCAGGTCGGACAGTGCTCCGGGCATGGACGTCCTCTCGATCGGGTCCGGGGTTCCTCCGCCGCCCCGGGCTCGGCGACCAGACGGTACCGCCGCCGGGAACGGACCCTGGATGGTCCCGGTCGGGCCCGGGATCCCGGCGCGGATCCCGGCCGAGATCCCAGCCGAGAGCCTGGCCAGGGATGGGCGGCCGCTCAGGTCGAATTCCGGCCGGCCGGAGCCCCGGGGGATACTGGGCGTCGTGCCGGTGGAACGACGGAGCGGGACCAAGCAGGCGACCTCCGTGGTCGTCGGCGTCGTGGCGCTCGTGATCGCCGTCATCGCGGCGTGGGGGATGATCCAGCTCGCCTCGGGCGGCAAGGGACCGGTGCAGGTGCGGCTCGGCGACGAGACCTTCGACGCCGGCTACACCGCACGGATGTCCAAGCAGATCGCCGAGGACGGGCCGCTCCTGTTCAGCGACGTGTCGGGCCGCGGCCAGCGCCAGCCCATCTACGTCAACCACTTCGGCGACGACGACAACCAGCAGTGGGTGGCGCTGTCGGCCGTTGCACCTGGTGCCTCGGAGGGGTGCTTCCTGTCATGGAACGCGGACCGCAACCTCTTCGAGGAGCGCCGGGCGACGGACGCGTCGGAGGGTCGTGACGCCGTCGGCGAGCTGTGCCGCGACACCACCTGGTCCGCCGACGGCTCCGGCGGCTCCGACGGCTCCAAGCTCGAGGCGTTCCCGTGGAAGGTCGACAAGGACGACCGGCTGATCATCGACCTCCGGCCGGACCAGTCCCGCGACACCACCACCTCGATCGCCACCAGCGGCAACTGACCCC
>JAEZAI010000190.1 GCA_023427825.1 Actinomycetes bacterium | reverse complement strand
GCCGTGCACGCGGCCAATCCGTACGGGTGGGCGTGGTCGCGGCGGGTGGACCACGAGAACGTCGACGTGAATCGGAACTTCCTCGACTACGCGGACCTCCCGGAGAACCCGCTCTACGGCGAGGTCGACCCGACGGTGAACCCCACCGATCCCGACCTCGACCCGTCGAACACGTCGTTCCTGGACGTGCTGCTCGAGTTCTGGGGGCGGGTCGGCGACCACACGGCCATGAAGACCCTCAACGGCGGCCAGTACCAGTTCCCGCACGGCATCCAGTACGGCGGCGACCACATGACCTGGTCGCGGCGGACGCTCGAGTCGATCTGGGACGAGCACCTGGCCGGTGTCGAGGCGGCGATCAACCTGGACGTCCACACGGGCCTGGGCCCGGTCGGCCGCCTGACCGTGTTCCAGACCGCGGACGAGGACGAGCCAAGTGCCGAGCTGGGTGCGCGCCTCTACCCCGAGTACCTCTACCGCGCGGATCGGACCGTCGAGGAGCCGCTCGACACGGGCCTGCTCGGCCCGGGCTTCGACGCATGGGCAGCGGCACGGGCGAAGGCCGGGAGCGACCCGATCCGCACGGCCAACTTCGTCCTCGAGTTCGGCGGTCTGGATCTCATCAACGGGCTGTCCGCGTTCCGGGCCGACAACTGGCTGCACCACCACGGCGACTGGGCTAGCCCGACCGGTCAGCGGATCCGCCAGATGATGGAGGACCACTTCTTCGTCCGGGACGGCGACTGGCGCCAGCAGGTCGCGGAGCAGGGCGAGATGGCGTGGACCGTGGTGCTCGACGAGTGGTCGTGACTCCCGCCCCGTCGCGCTGACGGGCCCGATCCGCACCACAGGAGGCGGTCACCGGCGGTCCGGAAGCTCGATGTCGCTTTTCCGCCAGAACCGGCGGACGGCGCGTGCGAGGCTGCAGCGGTGCCCTCCACCGCTGCGACTCCCTCCGCTGCGACTGCTTCCCCTTCGACGTCCTCCCCTGGGACTGGCGAAAGAGGGCCGCTCGACCAGGACCGCTGCTACCGGGCCGTGCTGTCCAAGGACGAGCGGTTCGACGGCTGGTTCGTCGGTGCCGTGACCTCCACCGGCATCTACTGCCGGCCGAGCTGTCCGGTGCGTCCGCCCCGGCGTTCGAACATGCGCTTCTACCCGACCGCCGCGGCGGCCCAGCAGGCCGGGTTCCGTGCGTGCAAGCGGTGCCGGCCCGACGCCTCTCCCGGATCGCCCGAGTGGGACCCCCGGGCCGACGTGGTGGCGCGGGCGGTGCGCCTGATCGCCGACGGCACGGTCGACAGGGAGGGGGTGCCGGGACTGGCCCGCCGCCTCGGCTACAGCCCGCGTCAGGTGGAGCGCCTGCTGCGCAGCCAGCTGGGCACCGGCCCGCTGGCGCTGGCCCGGGCCCAGCGCGCCCGCACGGCGCGCACCCTGATCGAGACGAGCGACCTGGGCTTCGCCGAGGTGTGCTTCGCCGCCGGCTTCTCGAGCGTGCGCCAGTTCAACGCCACGCTCCGCGAGGTGTACGACCTGACGCCGGGTGAGCTGCGCCGGCGGGCCAGGACCCAGCGGGCCGCGGTGCCGGGCGCGCTGCGCCTCCGCCTCCCGTTCCGTGCACCGCTGTCGGCGGACCGGCTGTTCGGGCACCTTCTCGACGCCGCGGTGCCGGGCGTGGAGTCGCAGGGCTCGACGCCAGCCGACGGCGACCAGCCGACCGCGCCGACCTACCGGCGTGCGCTGCGGCTGGCCCACGGCGCCGGCGTCGTCGCGCTGACGCCCTACGAGGACCACGTGACGGCCGAGCTGCGGCTCGAGGATCTCCGCGACCTGACCTCTGCGGTGGCCCGGTGCCGCCGGCTGCTGGACCTGGACGCGGATCCGGTCGCGGTGGACCGGGTGCTGTGCGCCGACCCGCTCCTGCGCCGGTCGGTGCGGCGGGACCCCGGCCGTCGGGTGCCCCGGACCGTGGACGGCGAGGAGCTCGCGATCCGGGTGGTCCTGGCGCAGCAGGTGTCGACCTCGGCGGTCAGGACCCACGCTGGTCGCCTGGTGGCTGCGGTCGGTGACCAGCTCCCCGCCGCGCTGCGGGACGGCGACGACGACCCGCTCACGTCGCTGTTCCCGACAGCGGCACAGCTGGCCGAGCGGTGGGACGACATTCCGTTGCGGCTGCCGGCCCGACGGCGCCAGAGCCTCCGGGCGCTCGTCGACGCGCTCGCGGCCGGTGAGCTCGACCTGGGTCCGGGCGCCGATCGCGACGCGGCTCGCCGTGCGCTCCGGGACCTGCCGGGGATCGGGCCCTGGACCGTCGAGCTGATCGCCATGCGCGGTCTCGGCGATCCCGACGCCTTCCCGGCGACGGACCTGGTCGTCCGTCGTGGTGCCGAACGCCTGCGGCTCCCCGGCACTCCGGCAGCACTGACCGCGCACGCCGAACGCTGGCGCCCGTGGCGGTCGGTGGCGATCCAGCACCTCTGGGCCGCCGGGATCGACGCCGTCGGCCCGGACCCGACGGCGCAGGCGAACGGGCCGGCCGTCCACCGGCCGGGCAGGAACAGGTCCCGCACGAACGGGACCGGCACGAACGACAGGAGCGCACGATGAGGTCACGCACGATCGACACCCCGATCGGTCCGGTCACGCTGGCGGGAGGTGACCGCCTGCGCCACGTGGTGATGGCCGGTCAGACCCATGAGCCCGACGACCGCGGGTGGCGCGACGACCCGGGCGCGTTCCAGGACGTCGTCGACCAGCTCGACGCCTACTTCGCCGGCGACCTCGAGGAGTTCGACGTCGACATCGAGCTGATCGGCACCGAGTTCCAGCAGGCGGTGTGGCACGGCCTTCGCGCCATCCCCTACGGCGAGACGTGGTCGTACGGGCAGCTGGCCCACCACATCGGACGCCCGACCGCCGTGCGGGCCGTCGGGCTGGCCAACGGACGCAACCCGGTCGCGATCATCGTCCCGTGCCATCGGGTCATCGGCGTGGACGGCTCCATGACCGGCTACGGCGGCGGCATCGAACGGAAGGTGGCCTTGCTGCGGCTCGAGCGGGCGCGCGACGGCCAGGGGGTGCTCGAGCTCGGCGCGGAGGCCCGCCGATAGCCTTCGCCGGATGAGCGCCCACCCCGCCGCCGAGCTCCGAGTCGACACGTCGCCCGACGGGATGGCGGTTCCCAGGGACATGGCCGCGGGTCACGGCGACGGCCTGCCGCTCGGGGTGTGCCTCGGCGGCGGCGGGCTGTGGTTCGTCGCCTGGCAGGTCACCTACCTCCACGAGCTGCTCGCCGCCGGGGTCGACCTGCGCGGCGCCGACCGCGTGGTGGGCACGTCGGCGGGCTCGATCGTCAGCGCCGTGCTCGAGGCCGGCAACATCAAGCGGCTCCACGGCGAGCTCGGCGTGCTGGCCCGCCTGCCCAAGCTGGTCGGCGTGCTGGCCCCGGCCTCGAAGTCCACTCCCAGCCAGGACCGCGCCCGCGACCTGTTCTGGATGGCCCAGGACTCGGAGCCGGAGACGATCCGTGCGATCGGCCACGCGGCCCTGGCCGCGCAGACCCCGCCGCCGGTGACCATGCGCCGCAACCTGGCGGTCGTGCTGGCCGCCCGACGCTGGCCCTCGCCGGCGCTGCATCTCACCGCGGTCGACGCGTACAGCGGCGAGCGACTCGTGATCACCGCCCGCCAGGGCATCAGCGTGCCCCGGGCCGCCGCGGCGAGCAGCGCGGTGCCCGGCATCTTCCCGCCCCAGCCGCTGCTCGACCGGCGAGCGATGGACGGCGGCGTGAGCGGCACCGGGTTGCACCTCGATCTGCTGGCCGGTGCGCGCCGTGCCGTCGTGATCCAGCTGACCGACGGCGCCGACGCCACCCAGGGCGCCATGACGCAGCGTCCGGGCGACCCGATCGCCGAGCTGGAGGCGCTCGAGTCCTCCGGCACCAAGGTGTTCCACCGGATGCCCGAGTCCGTGGACCTCGAGCGGCTGATGGAGCCGACGGCCGTGCCGTCCGCGATCGCCATGGCGCGCCGCCAGGCCCGCGACGACGCGGACGAGCTGCGCATGTTCCTCGCCTAGGGGGAGCCGGGTCTCAGCGGCCGGGAGCGGAAGCCGGGTCTCAGCGGCCGGGAGCGGAGGTACAGCGGAGGGGGGTGCTAGCACCACCCTGCGGCAGGTGGTCGCTCACTTGTGGGCGCGTCGGCCGGTGTGGCCTGATGTCCCGATGCGCGCAGTGGGGCTGGTGGCCCTGTCGCGGACGCGCCGGCACTGGGTCGGTCTGGTCCTCCTCGGTCTGCTCGTCGGCGTCGTCGGCGGGCTGGCCTCCGCGGCCGTGGCCGGGGAGCGACGGTCGTCGTCGGCTGCGACGCGGCTCGCCGAGGCGACGCTCGCGCCCGACGCGTCCATCCGCGTCCAGCTCCCGGGCTCCACGTCGGAGGTCGCGGCGGCGCTCGAGGACGATCCCGACGTCGTGGCCCGTTGGCCGGTGGCGTCGAGCATCGGCCGCACGTCGGACACCAAGGACTGGTACTACCCGATCTCTGGTCCGCTCCCGACCGAGGCCATCCACCGGCCGATGCTCGACGAGGGCCGGTTGCCGTCGCCGACGGCGGAGCACGAGGTCGCGATCAGCCGGGCGACGGCGGAGAACAACGACCTGCACGTCGGCTCGACGGTCGAGGTCGACCTCTACACGAACAAGCAGATGATGGTCATCGGCCAGGACACCGAGGCGCAACCCGAGGGCTCCCGGATGACGCTCGAGGTCGTGGGGATCCTGCGCGACACGGCCGACATCGCACCGGCTGCGAGCCAGCGCCAGATGTTCGGCTCCCCGGCCTTCTACGCGCGGCTGACGGAGCAGGACGCGTCGGACTGCCCGACGTGCGACAACGCCTACCCGGGTGTCTCCATCCGCACGGTCGACGGCGACGCGGGCGTGGACCGCGTGATCGCACGGCTCGAGGAGCGGTTCCCGAAGGTGCAGATGGACGTGCTGCGGCTCCAGGAGGCGCTCGACGACGCCCGCCCGTCGCGCGACGTCACGTCGCTCGGCACGTGGATCCTGGCCGCGGTCGTGCTGCTCGTCGGCGGCGTGGTGGTGGCGCAGGTGGCGCGACGGCAGATCTCGGCCCGCAGCGCCGAGGACACCACGTTGCGCGGCCTCGGCTTCACCTCGGCGGATCGCGTCCGGGCCGCCACCCTCCCGACGGTGCTCGGCTCGGTCGTCGCGCTCGTGGTCGTCCCGCTCGTGGCGGCCGCGGTGTCGCCGGTCTTCCCGATCGGGAGGGCCCGCATGATCGAGCCGTCGCCCGGCGTGGACGTGGACCTGCCGGTGCTCGTGCCGGGCGCGCTGCTGTCCGCGCTCGCGCTCCTCGCGCTGGTGGCGGTGGTGGCCGCGCTCGAGCTGCGGAGCACCGAGGACCGCCCGCCGCTGCGCGCGTCCTGGCTCCGCTCGGTGTTGCCCGCGACGCGCCCGTCGATCGAGATCGGCGTGCGGTTGGCGACCGATCCGGACCGTCGGCGTCGCGGACGGTCGGCCCGTGCGGCCATGCTCGGCGCGTCGATCGGCGTGGTCGGGCTGATCGCGTCGCTCGTGTTCCTCCGGAGCCTCGATCACCTGGTGGCGACGCCGTCGGCGTACGGGATCGACTCCGACCTCAGCATCGAGGTCCGCGAGGACAGGGTCGACGAGCGCGCCGCAGAGCTGGCCGAGGACCGCGATGTCGACGCCGTCGTGGCCCAGTGGTCCTCGGAGTCGGTGCGCGTCGACGGACAGCCGGCCGGTGCCGTCGCCATGGTGCCGACCAAGGGCAGCACGCGCATGACGATGTTCGAGGGCCGCGCCGCGGCAGGGCCCGACGAGGTCGTGCTCGTCCCGGCGCTGGCCCGCGACCTGGACGTGTCGGTCGGCGACGAGGTCCGCCTGACCGGCACGACGGACGACGAGATCGTCGCCACGGTCGTCGGGATCGGTCTGGACCCGCAGGTGCTGTCGTCGACGACCAGCCGGACGGCGATCATCCAGGAGGAGGCGCTCTCGCGTCTGATCGACCCGATCCCCGGTCTCGATCCCTACCCGATCATCACCGTGCGCTTCGCCCCGGGCGTCGACGCCGCTGCCAAGGCGGCCGAGCTCGACCAGCGCTACCCGTACGGCGTGATGGACGAG
>JAEZAI010000455.1 GCA_023427825.1 Actinomycetes bacterium | reverse complement strand
CCGGCCATGGCCAAGCAGAACGGCCTGCTCTACACCCACGTCGGCAACCGCCCGCCCGAGGAGCGCACGAAGCAGCCCCGCCGCGAGGAACCCCCGCACCTCCGCTGAGCGCCCTCCGCCCGTTCTGTTCCACCGTCTCGACGCTGGAGCGTCGAAGAGGTGTAACGAAACGCCGGCGGGACGGCGGGCTCAGTCGGCGGGCGCCACGCGGAGGCGGTCGATCTCGTGCTCGCGCATCGCCTCGATCGAGTCCGCCGGCGGGTGCGGCAGGACCACCGGGCCGTGCTCGCGGCTCGGGAGCAGCACCACCGCGCTGCCCGGGCTGGTGACGACCCCGCGCTGGTTCGTGACCCGGATGTCCAGGTGCACCTCGGAGCGGACGCCGTCGGGCCCTTCGACCTGGCGCTTGTCGGTCACCTCGCCGGTGAGCCACGACGCGTCGCCCATGAAGTTGAAGCGACGGTGCTGGCACTCCAGCTTCCACAGCCAGGCGTCGTCGCCCATCCAGTCCGTCACCAGGTGACAGAGCCAGGCCTCCCGGAGCCCGCCGTAGTCGTAGGAGGTCGGCAGCCCCAGCTCGCGGGCCCGCTCGGGCTCCCAGTGCAGGCGCTGCACCGTGTCGGGGACGTTCAGCGAGTTCGGCGGGTACAGCCCCGGCGCCTTCTGGCGGACCTTCCACGCCAGCCGGAAGCTGCCGGGCGGCGTGAGCTGCATGCCCCACCCCAGGTGCCAGACCACCACGTCCGTGGTCGTGAGCGGCCCCTTGACCTTGCGGTCGACCTCGTCGCCGACCTCCACGTCCTCGAACCACCGGGGCTCTGCCCCGCGACGTGTCTCCGCCGCGTACGCGGCGTCGATCTCGGCGAGCTGGTCCGGCGTGTAGGGCTCGGCGAGCTGGTGGCGGTCGCCGCGGTCCTTCGAGCGCTCCTTGGACGCGCTGCGCTCGGTGTTGACCCAGGTGCCGCGACGGATGGCGTGGAGCCGGTCGTGCTGGTCCGCGTAGATGAAGTCGTGCATCACGTGCGCGCTCCGGCCACCGAAGTCGCTGCGCTTGTCCTGCACACCCACCTGCGCCCGCAGGCACTTCAGGCGGTCGCCGAGCTGCAGCGGCCGCCACCACTCGAAGCCCATCACCGCCTGGTAGGAGCCGAGTCCGGCGAAGGGATCGCCGCGCAGCACCTCCTTGTGCTCGGGCGGCGTCGGGCGGGGCGAGGCGTCCTCGCCCATCGTGTAGAGGAACGCGGGCGGCGCGACGATGCCACCCCAGCGCGACGCGGCGGCGTGCCCGTCGTCGCAGTACAGCGGGTTGTCGTCGCCGTACCCGTAGGCGAAGTGGCGGATGCCGTCGCGAGACACCTCGAAGTTGTGCGGTGGGTTCGGCAGGCGGATCGGCACGCCGACGCGGGCCCGTGACCGCTCGAAGCCGGCCTCCGTGAGCCGGCCGTAGTCGGGTCCGCGGGTGTCGGTCACCGTGCGCTGCTCGGTCATGTGGTGCCTTTCAGCAGGTCGACGATCGCCTCTGAGTAGGCCTGTCCACGGCGCGGCGAGACCATGAACGACGGCCGGGAGTGGAACCGCAGGTCGGGCAGGCGACGCCGTGCCGCCAGGCGGTCGCGCGCCTCGGCGGCGGTGCCGTGGACGGCGATGGCGTCGAGCATCTCGGCGGGCACCGCCGCGGCCATCGTGTCCAGGTCGCCGGCGCGGAACGCGTCGCGGATCGCGAGCACGTCGCTCCCCCACCCGTGCAGGTTCGTCAGCGAGTCGTAGGTCTTCACGGTGACGTAGAAGCCGACCATCAGACGGGCGTCGCGCTCTGCCCGCGCCGGGTCCTCGTCGTCCACCGAGGTGATCACCCATCCCCAGCGCAACAGGTCGGCCGGGTCGCGCCCCGCCGTCTCGGCGCCCTCGGCCAGGTTCGGGTCCACGACCTCGTCCCACCACCGGTCGGTGAACAGCCCGTGGGTGATGATCCCGTCGGCGACCCGACCGGCCACCCGCAGCATCCCCTTGTTGAACGCGCCGAGCACGATCGGCACGTCGATCTCGCCGAGCACCGGCGCCATGATCGTGGCGTCGATCGGATAGAAGTCGCCCTCGTGGTGCACCGGCCGGCGGTTGGGTGCGGTCAGGTAGGCCCGCACGGCACCGACCATGTCGGCCATGCGTTCGAGCGGCCGGTCCGCTGGCACCGAGAACCAGTCCTCGTTCATGCGGCGGGTTCCCGAACCCAGGCCCAGGAACGTGCGTCCGGGGGCGAGCTTGTCCACGTGGCGCATGGCGGAGGCGTGGACGAACGGCGACCGGGCGAAGGCGTAGGCCACGCCGGTGCCGATGCGAGCGGTCGTGGTGTTCGCCGCCATCTCCGCCAGCGTCACGTACGCGTTGCCGTCGACGAACTCGCCGGCGCAGAACGCCTGGCAGCCCGCCGCCTCGGCCTCCTGCGCCACCCGGATCCCCGGCCAGCTCATCGCCCAGCTCATCCGGACCTCCTGATCTCCCTGAACGGCAGCTCCGCGTCCACGCTCGGCTCCCGGGGCAGGCCCAGCGCCCGCTCGCCGATCACGTTGCGCTGGATCTCGTTCGTGCCGCCGCCCAACGCGGGCACGAACGACGACAGCGCCGTGCGAACCACCTTCCCGCCGTCGTCGGCCGACCCGCCGGCGAGCATCCCCCCGGCGCCGCAGACCGCCAAGGAGAGGTCGCGGGACTCGGCGGCCAGCGCCGCGAGGTCCAGCTTCAGCAGCGGTCCGTCGAGGGCCGTCGGCACCCGGGCCCGCGCCAGGTCACGCATGCGCCGGCCGTTCAGCCGGTACACCTCGCTGTGGACGTGGAAGCGGACGAGCCGGTCGAGGAGGACCGGGTCGCGCGCCGCGCCATGACGTCGGGCCAGCTCGAGCATCGCCCTGGAGCTGAGCAGCACGGCCTGGCGCCGGGGCCGGCCGCCGGCATCGGTCCAGGCCCGCACCAGGTCACCGACGCGGCGGTCCAGGTTGCCGCCGAGCGAACCCGCATCGGCCTGCACCGCCCCGCCCCCTGCACCGGCCGCGGTCCACGCCCGCTCATGGGCCAGCGTGGTGCGGGCCACGCGCCACCCGGCCCCGAGCCCGCCGATCACGGCGTCAGCGTCCACGCGTGCGTCGGTCAGGAACACCTCGCAGAAGTCGCTCGCCCCGTTCATCTGCACCAGCGGGCGCACCTCGACGCCCGGTTGTCGCATTTCGATCAGCATGAAGGACAGCCCCTGGTGCTTGGGCACGTCGAGGTCCGTCCGGCAGAGCAGCATCCCCCACTCGCTCACGTGGGCGCGTGAGTTCCACACCTTCTGTCCCGACACCACGAACCCGTCGCCGTCGGGCTCCGCCCTGGTCGCCACGGCGGCCAGGTCCGAGCCCGCGCCGGGCTCGCTGAACAGCTGGCACCACTGGACGTGCCCGCGTCCGACCGGCCCGACGAAGCGCTCGACCTGCTCCGGAGTGCCGTGCTCCAGCACGGTCGGGGCTCCCATCGCGGTGCCGGGTCCGGACGGCGCGGCCACCACACCCGCCGCGGCCAGGTCCGCGGCCGCCGACCGGGCCGCCGCTGCCGACGCCCCGGACCCGCCGAGACCCGCGGGCCAGGTCGGGAACGCGTAGCCGGCGTCGAACAGCAGGTCCCACCACTCGCGCAGGGTCAGGT
>JAEZAI010000379.1 GCA_023427825.1 Actinomycetes bacterium | reverse complement strand
GCTCCTCGGCCGGCGGCGAGATGGACTACGCCAAGATGGACGAGGACATGCTGGCGCGCTTCGCCAAGTTCCCGGCCTCCACCGAGGGCACCGGCAACCAGCGGCTTGAGCCGAGCGAGATCCTGGCCGACGGCACCAAGCGCTTCGAGCTGACGGCGGAGATCGCCGACTGGGAGGTCGAGCCCGGCAAGACCGTCAAGGCGTGGACCTACAACGGCATGGTCCCCGCCCCCGACATCCGCCTGGAGGTCGGCGACACGGCCGAGTTCGTCGTCAAGAACGATCTGCCCGTGAACACCGACATCCACTGGCACGGCATCACCGTCCCGTTCGACCAGGACGGCGTGGCACCGATCACGCAGGACCCGATCAAGCCCGGTGACACCTTCACCTACCGGTTCACGGTGACCAAGCCCGAGATCGGCATGTACCACCCGCACCTCCACGGTCAGATGGGGCTCCCGAACGGGATGTTCGGCCGGATCCAGGTGGGCGACACCCCCGTGGCACGTGGCGTCACGGTGAGCGGCGTGCAGATCCCACCGGACGTCACGCCGGTGCAGGACATCCCGATGATCCTGAACGACGCCGGTGTCATCGGGTTCTCGCTGAACGGCAAGTCGTTCCCGGCCACCGAGCCGATCGTCGTCAACGAGGGCGACTGGGTGACGATGACCTACTTCAACGAGGGCTTCCAGTCGCACCCCATGCACCTGCACCAGTTCCCGCAGCTCGTCACGGCGATCGACGGCATCGCACTCGACCAGCCGTACTGGGCCGACACGATCCTCGTCGGGCCGGGCCAGCGCTACACGGTCCAGTTCAAGGCCTCGGCCAAGGGAACGTGGGTGTTCCACTGCCACATCCTCAACCACGCCGAGCGCGAGGACGGGATGTTCGGGATGGTCACGGCGGTCGTCGTCCAGTAGCGCCGAGCCGGTCCCACCACCACGATCGGCGCCGCGAGGGCCCCGACGGATCGGGAGTGACAAGCTGTCACCGACCGGGACCGTCGGGGCCCGGTCGCGGGGACGCGGGACGCGGTCACGCGGGGAAGCTGCGAAACGGGGAACGGGGGTTCCGGGTGACGACCACGATCGTGGAGACCGTCGATGCGCTGACGCCGGCGTGGCTGACCGAGGTGCTGGCGGGCACCGCGGTCCTGGAGCGCCGCGGCGGCAGCGAGGTGGTCTCGGTGGCGGCGGCGCCGCTCGGCACCGGCCAGATGTGCGACAGCTACCGGCTCCGCCTCGAGCTGGCCGACGGGTCCACCCGCGAGCTCATCGCCAAGTTGCCCTCGACCGACCCCAACAGCCGCGCCGCGGGCCTGGGACTGCGTGCCTACGAGAAGGAGGTGCGCTTCTACCAGGAGCTGGTGGATGGTCTCGCCGTGCGCACCCCGATCGTGCACCACTCCGACATCGACACCACCACCGGTGCGTTCGTGCTGCTGATGGAGGACATGGCGCCGGCCGCCCAGGGCGACCAGCTCGTCGGCTGCTCGGTCGACGAGGCGAGGGCCGCGCTGTCCGAGCTGGTCGGCATCCACGCCCCGCGCTGGGGCGACCCGGCGCTGCACGAACTGGAGTGGCTCAAGGGCGAGCGGGGACCGGCCCGGGACATGATGATCCAGATGCTGCCGGTGCTCTGGACCGGGTTCCTCGAACGCTACGACGACGACCTGACCGACCAGGTGCGCAGCGCCGGTGCCGTGGTGTTCGCCCGCCTGGCCTCGTTCTACGAGGACCGCGAGCCGGTGACCGTCGTCCACGGCGACTACCGGCTCGACAACCTGCTCTTCCACCCGGCCGACGGATCGGTCGCGGTGCTCGACTGGCAGACCTGCACGATCGGCCCGGGCCCGGCCGACGCCGCGTACTTCGTGGGCGCCGGGCTGCTGCCCGAGGTGCGGCGGGCGCACGAGGCCGAGCTGTTCGACCACTACTTCCGCGGCCTGGTCGGGGCCGGGGTCGATGCCGACCGCGACGGCTGCTGGACCGCCTACCGCCGCGGCACGTGGAACGGCCTGGTCATGGCCGTCGGCGCCTCGATGCTGGTCGAGCGCACCGAGCGCGGCGACCAGATGTTCATGGCGATGGCGTCACGTCACGCGCAGCACGCCATCGACCTGGACGCGGCCGAGCTTCTCGACGCCTGAGTTCGCCGCGCTCCCCCGCTCTGGCGTACCGAGCGGTCGTCCGGCGACCATTCGGCACGCCGGAGCCGGCGTCGAGCGCCGTGATCAGGCCGTGAACGTGCCGGCCGCGGCGCGGACGACCGTCGAGCCGGCGAGGCCCTCGGTCATCACGCGGTCGATGAGCTCACGGTCGGGGCTCGAGGCCCAGGCCATGCGGCCGTCGTCGGAGCGCACGGCGGCGAGCACGTCGCTCGGGCCCTCACGGTCGAAGCGGACGGTGGCCGCGTCGACGTGCACCGGGCCGGCGTGGTCGAGCGGGAGCGGGTCCCGCTCCCCCAGGTCCACGCGGTTCTGGCAGTCGATGCGGGCGAAGCGCTCCGGCGGCTCCGGCGAGTACACGGCGAAGCTGTGCTTGGTGGCACTGCCGCCGTTGCCGTGCACCAGCCCGAGTCCGCCCTGGCGCACCAGCGGCACCATCGCGGCGATCGACTGGCCGACCGAGTTGCTGATCGCCGCGCCGGCGAACCCGAGCCCGCCGGTGACGGTCAGCTGACGGTCCTCCGACAGCCCGAGCGCGGCCGACGACATCTGCACGATCGACGGGAAGCAGGCGTAGAGGTCCACGTGGTCGATCCGGTCGATGGACGTGCCGGCGTGCTCGAGCGCGGTCGCGCCCGCGGCGGTCAGGGCCGGGCTCCCGGCCAGCTCGCCGCGGCGCAGCACCTCCCACGTCTCGTGCGACGAGGTCACCACCGACGGGAACACGCGGCGGCCGTCGGCCACACCCGCTGCGCTCGCCACCCGGTCGGACGCGATCAGGATCGCCGAGGCCAGGTTCACGGTGTTGTTGGCCACCATCGCCTTGGGATACGGGAAGGCGATCATCCGGTTGGCCTCGGACGCGTCGCGGATGGCTGCGACCTCGTGGTGGGACCGGTCCCAGGCGAACGGGTTGGACTCGGCCACCTCGGAGAACCGGGCCCAGAGGCGGGCGCAGTGGTCGCGCTGCTCGTCGACCGTGCGTCCGGCCCGCAGGCGGAGGGCGTCCTCGAACAGCGCGTACGACGCCGCGGCGGAGCCCATCGACGCCATCTCGGCGATCATCTCGGGAGCGAACCCGCCGATGACCTCCGGCTCCCCCTCGCCGGGCGCCTGGTTCCAGGTCGGTTCGAGGCCCTGACGCTTCAGGCGCTGCGCGCTCCACCGGGCCTCGCCGCCGAGGACCAGGGCCACGTCGAGCTCGCCCGCCGCGATGCGCTCGCACGCCAGGCCGATGAGGTCCTGCGGCGCGGTGCCCGAGATCTCGGTGAGCGCCGTGGCCACCGCACCCAGCCCGAGCTGGTCGGCGACCACGGCGCCGGGGTTCTTGTGCGGGAAGAAGCCGCCGGTCACACCGATCCAGCCGACGCGGTCGAGCAGTGCCGGAGCGCCGGCGTCCTCGGCCGCTGCCCGGGCGGCGGCGACCATGAGCTCGATGGGCCCCGGCGCCTCGAGCAGGTCGTGGTCGCCCGGGCGGTCGATGGTCTGGGCGGCGCCGACGATGGCCGGCGTCGCGACGGTGGCGGGAGGGGTCGCAGGCACGGCGGCCAGTCTGGCAGCGCGCGCCGACCGCTCCCCAAGCCAGGATCACCCGGGGGGCGGACGAACGGGTCGTTCCGGGCCAACTAGGATCCGGGCCAAGATGCCCCCGGCACACGAGGACGTCTCGGTCCGCCACCGGGACCGGTCCGGCCGATCGCATCTCCCGCAGCTCGGCGGCCATCCGTGATCGCGCTCGTCCTCCTCCACGCCGTCGTGGGCTTCGGCGTCATCACCTGGGGCGAGCGGCTGGGCCGCCGGGCCCTCTGGCTCGCCGCCGTGCCGTTCGTCGCCACCCTCAGCTGGCTGGCCACCCTCGCACCCGACCTCTTCGACGGCCGCGTCGTCGAGCAGTCGGTGAGCTGGGTCCCCCAGCTGGGGCTGGACATCGACCTGCGCCTCGACGGGTTCGGGGCGCTGTTCGTGCTGCTGGTCGCCGGCATCGGTACGCTGGTCCTGCTCTACGCCGGGTCGTACTTCCCGCCCGTGCAGCCCGGGCTCGGGCGGTTGATCGGCCTGCTGACGCTGTTCGCGGGCTCCATGTTCGGCCTGGTCGTCGCCGACAACCTGTTCGTCCTGTACGGGTTCTGGGAGCTCACGTCGGTCAGCTCGTACTTCCTGATCGGCAACCGATCGCAGTCCGCCACCGCCCGTGCCGCCGCGCTCCAGGCGCTGCTGACCACCGGCCTGGGCGCGCTGGCGATGCTCGTCGGGTTCATCCTGCTCGCCCAGGCGGCCGGGACCGCGAGGCTGTCGGACCTGCTGGCGGACCCGCCGACCGGCGTCACCGTGGTGCCGGCGCTGGTGCTGGTGCTCCTGGGTGCGGCCACCAAGTCCGCCCAGTACCCGTTCCACTCCTGGCTCCCCGGGGCGATGGTGGCGCCCACGCCGGTGAGCGCGTACCTGCACTCGGCGACGATGGTGAAGGCCGGCGTCTACCTGGTGGCCCGCTTCACGCCCGCGTTCGCGGCCGAGGCGATGTGGCGGCCGTCGGTGATCGCGGTCGGCGCCGTGACGATGGTGTTCGGCGGTCTGCGTGCGCTGCGCCAGCACGACCTGAAGCTCCTGCTCGCGCACGGCACGATCAGCCAGCTGGGCTTCATGTTCGTCCTGTTCGGCATCGGGACGTCCGAGGCGATCACCGCGGGGTGCGTGCTCCTGCTGGCCCATGCGGCGTTCAAGGCGACGCTCTTCATGGGCGTCGGCATCGTCGACCGCACCACCGGCACCCGCGACATCCAACAGCTCCCGCTGATCGGCGGCCGCTGGCCCGGATTCGCGGCGCTCGTGCTCGTGGGCGCGGCGTCGATGGCCGGCGCGCCACCCCTGCTCGGCTTCGTGTCCAAGGAGGCGGGCTACACCGCGGTCCTGGACTCGGGCCTGGCGCTCACCGCCGTGCTGGTCGTCGTGGTGGTCGGCGCCTCGGTCCTCACGTTCGGCTACAGCGCGCGACTGGCGTTCGGCTCGCTCCTGGCCGGGGGGCGCAACACGTCGCCGGTCCCCGACGACCGGCGTCCCGCGACCGCGTTCCTGGTGCCCCCGATGGTCCTGGCCCTGCTCACGGTGGTCCTCGGCCTGGTGCCGATGGTCCTCGACACGCCGATCACGGCCGCCGTGCAGGCCGTCGACGCCGCCGCGCCCGCCGCGCATCTCTCGCTGTGGCACGGCGTCAACGCCGCACTCGGGTTGTCGGTGCTGACGCTCCTGGCCGGCTGCGCGCTGTTCCTCGCCCGCGACCGCGTCGGCATCGCGCTGGCGACGGGCGCGCGCATCCCGTCGGCCAACGCGGCCTACCGGTGGACGCTGCGGGCGGTGAACACGGCGGCGGACCGGGTGACCGGCGTGGTGCAGAACGGCTCGCTCCCCGTGTACGCGGGGGTCATCCTGGCCACGACCACGCTGGTGCCCGCCACCGCGCTGGTGCTCGGCATGGACGCCGACTGGTTCCACCGGGACGGGGCGCCGAGCGCCCTGATGATCGGCACCGGGGTCGTCGTGACCATCCAGCTGGCCGCGGCGTTCCGCGCCGCCAGCATCCACCGGCGCTACGCGGCCGCCCTGCTGCTGGCGGGCGTCGGCTACTGCATGGCCGCGCTGTTCATCATCCAGGGCGCACCCGACCTGGCGCTGACGACGGTGGCCGTCGAGTCGCTGTTCACCGTCCTGTTCGTCCTGGTGCTGCGGAGCCTGCCCGACCACTTCGAGCAGCGCTGGACGTGGATCGGCCAGGCGTTCCGGGTGGCCGTGTCGGTGGCGGTCGGGCTCGTGATCTTCGTGTTCGCCCTGGCGGCGGGCAGCGACCGGTCGCCCACCACCACGTCGGCCGAGATGATCGAGCGGGCGCTGCCCGACGGCCACGGGCGCAACGTGGTGAACGTGATCCTCGTGGACTTCCGGGGCTTCGACACGGTGGGAGAGCTCACGGTCCTGACCGCGGCGTCGATCGGTGCCGTGGCGCTGGCCCGTGCGGTCCGCCGGCCCGGACGGCCTCCCAGCGGGGACGAGGTCCCCGACCACGCGCAGGACGACGTCCCCACGGCGCAGGAGGTGGCGTCGTGATCCGTCGTCTGGTGACCCTCGACGAGACCGTCCCCCTGCTGTTCAGGGTGATCATGGTCGGCTCGATCTACCTGCTCTTCGCCGGCCACAACCAGCCCGGCGGCGGGTTCGTCGGCGGGCTCGTCGCGGGCGCCGCCATCTCGCTCCGCTACATCGCCGGCGGGATCGAGGAGGTCCGTCGGGTCAGCCGCTGGCGCCCATGGACGATCCTCGGCGCCGGCGTGATCGTGGCGGTGTCGACCGCGCTCGTCCCCGTCCTCCTGGGCAAGCCGGTGCTGTCCGCGGCCTACGAGCCCTACGACCTGCCGGTGCTCGGCAAGGTGTCGATCTCGTCCGCACTCGTGTTCGACATCGGCGTGTACCTGTGCGTCGTCGGACTGGTGCTGATGGTGTTCGAGGCGTTCGGCGACCGGTTCGGAGCTGAGCGATGAGCGAGGCCCATGAGGGAGCTGAGCGATGAGCGAAGCCCATGAGGGAGCCGAGCGGTGAACGTGCTCCTGGCCGCGACCGCGGGGCTGCTGTTCTCGATCGGCACGTACCTGGTGATCCAGCGCAAGCTCAGCCGGATCATCATCGGGATCAGCCTGCTCACGCACGGCGCCAACGTGCTGTTCATCCTGGCGGGCCGCCGGGGCGACCCTCCGATCGTCGGTGCCGGCAGCTCGTCGGGCTTCTCGGACCCGCTGCCGCAGGCGATGGCGCTCACTGCGATCGTGATCTCGTTCGGCGTGACGGCGTTCCTGCTGGCCCTCGCATACCGGAGCTGGATCCTGACCTCCGACGACGAGGTCGAGGACGACGTCACCGACCGCCTGATCGGCACGGAGGGGTTCGCGGACGCGGAGGTGTCCGACGCCGAGAGCGAGGACGTGGAAGCCGAGGACTGGGCATGACCGCGCTGATCGCGCTCCCGATCCTGCTGCCGCTCCTCGGGGCCGGGGCGTGCATCGTCGTCGGTCGCTCGAAGATCGCCCAGCGGGTGATCTCGGTGAGCGTGCTGACCGTCGTGACGGCCATGACGATCGTGCTCGTCGTCCGGGTGGACACCGACGGCACGACCGCCATCCAGGCCGGCGGGTGGCCCGCACCGCTCGGCATCACGCTCGTGGCCGACCGCCTGAGCTCGATCATGCTGGCGATCGCGTCGGTGATGCTGCTGGCGGTGCTCGTGTACGCGATCGGCCAGCCGGGCGCCGAGCGCAACCACGTGGGCTTCCAGTCCGTGTACCTGATCCTGGCCGCGGGCGTGGCCGCGTCGTTCCTGACCGGCGACCTGTTCACGCTGTTCGTCGCGTTCGAGATGATGCTGACCGCCAGCTACGTGCTGATCACGCTGGGCGCCCGGCGCGACCAGGTGCGCGCCGGCATGACCTACGTGGTGATCAGCCTGCTCGCCTCGGCGCTGCTGCTGAGCGCGCTCGCGCTGATCTACTCGGCGACCGGCACGGTGAACATGGCCGACCTGTCCCTGCGGATGGGCGACCTGTCTCCCACCGTCCGCAGCGCCTT
>JAEZAI010000187.1 GCA_023427825.1 Actinomycetes bacterium | reverse complement strand
CCATGCAGGACTCCGAGGCACGAGTGGGCGACCGGGTCCTGGTCGCCCGCGCCAACCTCGGCGAGGCCGGTCCGACCATCCACGACGCCACGATCGAGTCGGAGCGCGTGCCCACGACGGTCGCAGGGACCGGACCGCTGCTGCGGATCGCCGCCCACGAGCGCACGTCGTCGACCACGCTGGCGTCCACCTCGAGCCCGACCGCGGTCACGACCGCGCCGGGGGCCGCCGCGCCCACACCCGACGGCGCGGTGTTCGACGGCCGCGGCCGGTTCGTCGGCCTGGTCGTGAGCGGCACCGAGGCGCGGGCGGTCGTGCTGCCGGCCCAGACGGTCATCGACGTCGCGCTCTCTCTCGCGAAGTAGGCCCCCGCCCGACGCCGGACGCGACTAGCGATCGCGCCCGCCGCCTGAGCTGAGCGGGCGTCGCGGCCGACGAGGGGCGCCGGGTCAGGACCGCTCAGGGGTGCCTACGATGCAGACGTGGACACTCCCGATCCCGACGACCCGTTCGAGGACGAGGGCCAGGACCGCCCCGGCGGCTTCGGCCTGGGTGGGGGTGCCGGGATGCCCTTCCAGGACATGGGCTCGTTCCTGCAGGACCTGTCGCGGATGCTCGCCGGCGGTTCGGGCGGCAGTTGGGACACCGCCGCGCAGCTGGCCGGCTCGATCGCCACGCAGGGCCGGTCCGAGCCGAACATCGACCCGTCGGACCGCATGGCGGTCGAGCAGCTGGCCCGGGTGGCCGAGCTCCAGGTGCAGGGCGTGGTCGAGGTGGGCGGCGACGACCCGATCCGGCTCGAGCCACTGAACCGCACGCAGTGGGCCAAGCGCTTCCTGGACGACGAGCGTCCGCTGCTCGAGCGGCTGTCGGGGTCGCTCGGCAAGGCGCTGCAGGCGCAGCTCGGCGAGCTGGAGCGCGAGGCCGACGACGACCCGTTCGGCGACGTGCCCGGTCTGGCCGGCATGGGTTCGCCCGACGCGCTGATCCGCCAGGTGATGGCGATGATGGGCCCGATGCTGCTCGGGATGATGGCGGGCAGCACCGCCGGACACCTGGCCGCACGCGCCTTCGGCCACTACGAGCTGCCGCTCCCCCGACCCGGGAGCGGGCCGCTGACCATGGTCCTCTCGAACGTCGACGAGTTCGCCGACGAGTGGAGCCTGCCCCGGGAGTCGGTGCGGCTGTGGGTCGTGCTGTCCGACGTGGCGCACCACCGGGTGCTCGGCATTTCGCACGTGCGGTCCAAGCTGGAGCAGCTCCTCGAGGACTACGCGTCCAACTTCAACGACGACGTCGGCGACATGGAGCGGCGGATGGTCGAGCTCGGGATCCCCGACCTGCTCGGCTCCGGTGAGCCCGACATGGCCGCGCTGCAGCGCCTGGCCGCCGATCCCGACATCCTCCTCGGCGCCATGCAGTCCGAGACGCAGCGCGAGCTGATGCCGCGCATCGAGACGCTGGTCGCCACGATCGAGGGGTTCGTCGACCACGTGCTCGACCGCCTGGGCCACCGGCTGCTGCCCGACTACGACCGCGTCACCGAGGCCATGCGCCGGCGCCGGGTGGAGTTCGGCCCCGAGCGCCGCTTCGTGGAGCGCCTGTTCGGCCTGGAGCTGCGGCAGGCCACGTTCGACCGGGGCGCGTCGTTCGTCGACGGCCTGGTGGACCGCGCCGGCGTCGAGGTCCTCGACGAGCTGTGGGCCGACACCGAGCACCTGCCCACGCCCGCCGAGCTGGACGCGCCGGGCCTGTGGCTGGCGCGGGTGGGGGTGGACGCCGGCGACGGCGTGGACGACCTGCCCGAGCTCGACGAGCCGTTCGAGATCCCCGACTTCCTCGACCTCGGCGACGACGACGGCCCCGCCACCTGACCCGCCCGTTCTGTGATGCTTTTCCGGGGCATTCGGCCCGGAAAAGCATCACAAAGACGTGGGGCTAGCTGCCGGAGACCGACACGTCGTCGATGACGAGCGAGCAGGCCCCGCTGCCGCCGGGGGTCCACTCGAAGTCGCCACCCACCTCTCGGATGTCGAGCAGCAGGCGCTGCAGCGTGGACGCGATCGTCATCTCGCGGACCGGCCGGCCGAGCGCGCCGCCCTCGATGAGCAGGCCGTCGGCGCCGACCGAGAAGTCGCCCGACACGGGGTTCACGCCCGAGTGCAGGCCGGCGAACGACGTGACGTAGAGGCCGTGGTCGATCGAGGCGATCAGCTCGTCGAAGCCACGGGTCCCCGGCGACATGACCAGCAGCTGCGCGCCCACGCTCGGGAGCGACCGGACGCCGCGGACCGCCGACGCGGTGGAGCCCGCACCGGACCGTCGGCCGGTGTAGCTGTCGTGGAGGAACCCCTGGAGCACGCCGTCGACCACGAGCTCGTTGCGGCGACAGGCCAGGCCCTCGCCGTCGTGCTCCTCGGCAGCGATCGCCTCGGAGCGCGTCGGGTCGTCCACGAACGTGAGCAGCGGCGAGGCGATCTGCTCCCCGACTCGATCGGCGAACGGGGAGCGGCCCTTGAGGACCGCGTCGCCGCCGAGCATGCCGGCGACCAGCGACACCAACGTCAGCGCGAGTCGCGGCTCCAGCAGGATCGTCATCCGCGACGACGGCGGCTTGGTGGCGCCGAGCAGCCGCACCGCGCGCTCCACCGCGTCGGCAGCCACGCGGTCGAGGTCGAGCGCCGCCGGGTCCCGCGACGC
>JAEZAI010000284.1 GCA_023427825.1 Actinomycetes bacterium | reverse complement strand
GTCCTGCCCGGCGTTCCAGTACCCGCCGACCTTGATCGACTCGGCCACGACGTCCAGGTCGGCGTCGTCGAGCACGACCACCGGCGCCTTGCCGCCCAGCTCCAGGTGCACCCGCTTGAGCGACTTCGACGCCGCCTCCGCGATCGCCTTGCCGGTGCCCACCGAGCCGGTCAGCGAGATCATCTCGACGAGCGGGTGGTCGACGAGCGTGGCGCCGGTCTGCTTGCCGCCGGCGACGACGTTGAGCACGCCGGCCGGGAAGATGTCGGCCGCGATCTCGGCCAGCAGCAGCGCGCTCATGGGCGTGAGCTCGGACGGCTTGAGCACCACGCAGTTGCCGGCAGCCAGCGCCGGGCCCAGCTTCCAGGCGGCCATCATGAACGGGTAGTTCCACGGGGCGATCGACGCGACGACCCCGAGCGGCTCGCGCCGCAGCATGGACGTGTAGCCCTCCAAGTACTCGCCGGCGCCCTGGGTCTCCATCGTCCGGCAGGCGCCGGCGAAGAAGCGGTAGCAGTCGACCGACGCCTCGATCTCGATGCCGGTCGCGGCGATCGGCTTGCCGGCGTTGAGGTGCTCGACGGCGACCAGGTCATCCGCGCGGGCCTCGATCGCGTCGGCGAACTTGAGCAGCGCGGACATGCGCTCGGCCGGCGTGGTGCGACCCCAGCCCTGGAACGCCTCGGCCGCGGCGCGGCACGCGTCGTCGACGTCCTCCGCGCCGGAGTCGGGGGCCGAGAACACGACGGCGCCGGTGGCGGGGTCGATGATGTCCTCCGTCGCTCCGGAGCGGGCGGGCGCCCATTTCCCTCCGATGAAGTTCTGGTTGCGAACCTCCGTGACAGCCATGGAAGCGTCCTCTCTGAGGTAGGTGTGTGCGGATCGGTACGGCGTTCCGGGACCGGACGACTCGCGTCCGTTGCTGGGAGCGATCGTGCGAAGATGCACTCGGCCGCAGTGGTGACGTGTGGCACGTTGCCATGGACGGCGAGGTGAATCGTTGCAGTAAGGTACCAAACCATTCGGAATCCATGGCACGTGTGGGAGACCGCTGCGAATGTCACAGTCCACGGAGACAGATCCCGGAAGGGTCGCAGACGGTGAGGCCGCGGACCGCGGCGCCCCGCCGGTCGTCCGTCTCGAGCAGGTCACCAAGCACTTCGGTGACTTCGTCGCCGTCGAGGAGGCGGACTTCGACATCGCCGAGGGCGAGTTCTTCTCCATGCTCGGCCCGTCGGGCTGCGGCAAGACGACGACGCTGCGGATGATCGCCGGGTTCGAGCAGCCCACGGCCGGCCGCATCCTCCTGCAGGGCCAGGACGTGTCCCGGACCGCGCCGCACAAGCGTGACGTGAACACGGTCTTCCAGAACTACGCGCTGTTCCCCCACATGAACGTGTTCGACAACGTCGCGTTCGGGCTGCGCAACAAGAAGGTCAAGGACGCCGACGTCCGCACCCGCGTGCACGAGATGCTCGAGGTCGTCCGCCTGCCCGAGTTCGCCGAACGCCGGCCCAACCAGCTGTCGGGCGGCCAGCAGCAGCGCATCGCCCTGGCCCGGGCGCTCGTCAACATGCCCAAGGCGCTCCTGCTGGACGAGCCGCTCGGCGCGCTCGACCTGAAGCTCCGCCAGGTCATGCAGCTGGAGCTCAAGCGCATCCAGCGCGACGTGGGCATCACGTTCATCTTCGTGACCCACGACCAGGAGGAGGCCCTGACCATGTCGGACCGCATCGCGGTCATGACCCAGGGCCGCGTCGACCAGATCGGCACCCCCACCCAGATCTACGCCCATCCGGCGACCACGTTCGTCGCGGGCTTCATCGGGACGGCCAACCTGCTGCCGGCCAAGGTCGTGTCGCAGTCCGGCGACCAGGTCACGGTCGACTCGCTGCTGGGTACCCAGTTCCGGGTGCCCGCCGGCGGCCGCACCCACGCGACGGGATCGGACGCCACGATCATGATCCGGCCCGAGCGGCTCGTGCCGGCCGGCGCCCCGCTCTACGGGGGCGAGGCCGCAGGCACGCTCGAGTGCACGGTGACGAGCCTGGTCTTCCAGGGGCCCGTGGTCCGCTGCCAGGTCCGGACCCAGACCGGCGCCGACCTGGTCGCCCACCTGGGACCCGAGGACGACCCGGCCAGCCTGTCGGTCGGTTCACCCATCACCATGACCTGGGCCTACGAGGGCGCCTACCTGGTGCCCGAAGCCATCGACGCCGCACAGGCCGGCGTCACGTCCGTCGAGGACGACGAGACCGAGGCGGTCCCGGTCGGTTGACACCGTCCGGACCCCCACACGACCGGCTGAGGGACCGGTGCACCCATCCCGGCGTTGGCCGGCTGACAACGGAGGATCCATGGCGAAGCGAGTGACCCGACGTCAGTTCATGACCCGCTCCGGCCTGGTGCTGGGCGGAGCGATGATCGCACCGCAGGTGCTCGCGGCGTGCGGCGATGACGACGACAGCGGCGGCGGCGGTGGTGGCGACAGCTCCGCCGGCGTCTACTTCGAGAACTGGCCCGAGTACATCGACACGGCCGAGGACGGCTCCGTCGACGGCCCGGGCACCACGCTGGCGCTCTTCAAGGAGCAGACCGGCATCCCGATCAAGTACACGCAGACCTTCAACGACAACAACGAGTACTTCGCCAAGATCCAGCCGCTGCTGTCGGCCGGCAAGCCGATCGGCCCGAACGTGATCGCCCCGACCTACTGGATGGCGGCGCGGCTGATCGGTCTCGAGTGGGTCGAGAAGCTGCCGTTCGACAAGATCCCGAACTCCAAGAACCTGGTCGAGAACCTGGTCAAGCCGCCGTCGGACCCGACCGGCGAGTACTCCCTGCCGTGGCAGGCCGGCACCACCGGCATCGCCTACAACCTCAAGGCGACCGGCGGCAAGGAGCTCGCCACCATGCAGGACCTGTGGGATCCCGCCCTGAAGGGGAAGATCTCGGTGCTCACCGAGATGCGCGACACGATCGGCCTGATCGCCCTCTCCGAGGGCGTCGACATCACGACGGCCAACAAGATCGAGGACTACCAGGGGGCGTTCGACACGCTGCAGGAGCAGGTCGACAGCGGTCAGATCCGCCAGTTCACCGGCAACGAGTACGTCGGGCCGCTCGAGGACGGCTCGCTCGCCGCGTGCATCGCGTGGTCGGGCGACGTGCTCGGCATGAACAACCCCGACGTGAAGTTCGTGGTGCCCGACACCGGGGGCACGCTCTGGTTCGACACCATGGTGATCCCGAAGGGCGCCTCCAACGTCGACGACGTCGCCGAATGGATGGACTTCGTCTACGACCCCGAGAACGCGGCCCGCATCACCACGTCGGTGCAGTACATGTCGCCGGTGCAGGGAGTGCAGGACGTCATGCGCAACGGCACCGACGAGCAGAAGGCGCTCGCCGACAACCCGCTGCTGTTCCCCGACGACGCGACGCTGTCGAGGCTGTTCACCTT
>JAEZAI010000267.1 GCA_023427825.1 Actinomycetes bacterium | reverse complement strand
GCCGCCCCCGCCGCCGGCCGTTTCGGGGGGCCCCGCGCGCCGCGGGGGGGCGCGACGGAGTAGAACGGACGACCTGATGACCGACGAGCAGCTCGCCATCGAGACCGGTGACGCACCCGGCCCCCGCACGCGGCAGCGGCGCGAGCTGCCCGACCGCTGGGCCTACACGATCATGGCGGTGCTGGTGATCGGCGCCCTGGCCGGGATCGTGGTGGCCGTCATGGTCGCCAGCACCGGAGGCGACCGCACGTCCGAGACGCTGCCCGACTACGTCGACCGCCTGATCCCGGCCTCCGGCAGCGAGATCCTGAGCCAGGCCACGATCGGCATCGACATCGCCGCCGGCTACGACGCCTACCTGATCGTCGACGGAAAGTAGTTCAAGACGCCCGCCGACGGACTGGTCAAGCAGCTGGGCACCGGCCTGGTGCAGTTCACGCCCGGCGAGGGCCGACCGGTCACGTCGCTGCCGAGCGGCCGGAACTGCGTGACCGCCATGGTGTGGGAGGCCGTCGACGGCGAGCGGACGGCCAAGCCCACCAACTGGTGCTTCGACGTCACCTGACGTCGAGCGCGATCAGCTCCCGACGATCGAACGCAGCGCGTCCAGCGCCGCGGGCACGTCGGTGCGGTGCGGCCCGATCAGCACCGCCTGCATGCCGACGGCGCGTGCGCCGGCGACGTTGCCGGCCGCGTCGTCGATGAACACGGCCTCGGACGCGCTCACGCCCAGTCGGGACAGCGACAGCTCGTAGATCCGGGCGTCGGGCTTGCGCAGCCCGACCGCTGAGGAGTCGACGACGTCGTCGAACAGCTCGTCGAGCGGGAGCAGCGGGCGCCAGAACGTCTCGAACTCCTTGGCGTTGTTCGTCAGCAGTCCGGTGGCGAGGCCGGAGCGGCGCAGCTCCCGGCAGTACTCGACGAGCTCGTGGCGGATCTCGCTGCCCGACAGCTCGGCCAGCAGCGTGAACGGGTCGATCTCGGGGCCGCCGTCGGCGACCGACGCGGCGACGATCTCGTCCCGTGCCGCGGTGACCGAGATCTCGCCGCGCTCGAGGCGGTGCCACGGGTGGTCGGTGTCCTGGTCGTAGGGGCCGAACACGACGTGGAGCAGGTGCTCGGGGTCCAGACCCCGCTGCTCGGCCGCGTTGACGAGGGCGTCGAACGGCGAGTCGATGAAGACGCCCCCGAAGTCGAAGATCACCGCACGGGTGGTCATGCGCCGGCCCCCTCGGGCAGCTCGCCGGTCTCGAGCAACGCCTCGAACCCCGCGGCGTCGACCATGGGCACGCCCAGCGTCTCGGCCTTGGTCACCTTGGAGGCACCGGGCTCCTCGCCGACGACCACCGCGAACGTCTTCTTGGAGACGCTGCCCGGCGACTTGCCACCCCTGGCCTTGATCGCTGCCTCGGCCTCCTCCCGCGAGTAGCCGGGCACCGTGCCGGTGACGACCACGCTCTTGCCGGCGAGCGTCTGCGGCAGCACCGATCGCTCGGGCCCCACGGTGTTGACGCCGGCGGCGATGAGCCGCTCGACCAGCTCCCGGTTCGCCGGGTCCTGGAAGAACGCGTGGACCGACGCGGCGACGATCGGACCGGCGCCGTCGACCGCTGCGATGTCGTCCACCGAGGCGTCCATGATCGCCTGCAGGCTGCCGAGACCCTCTGCCAGCGCCTCTCCCCCGGCCTGACCCAGGTGCACGATGTTGAGACCGAACAGCAGGTTGGCGAGCGGACGCTGCTTGGACGCCTCGACCGCGTTGCGCAGGTTGCGGACCGAGGTCTCGCCGTAGCGGGGCAGCTCGAGGATGCGGTCGTAGTCGAGCGAGTAGATGTCGGCGACGTCGCGCAGCAGGTCGAGCTCGAGGAACAGCTGCACCTGCTGCTCGCCCAGGCCCTCGATGTCCATGGCGCCCCGGGAGCCGAAGTGGGTGATGCGGGCGAGGCGCTTCTGCGGACAGTCGGGGTTCACGCAGCGGGTCTGCGCCTCGCCCTCCTCCCGCACGAGCGGCGAACCGCACGACGGGCACTCCTTGGGGAACTTCCATTCGGGGAGGCCCTCGGGACGCAGCTCCAGGACCGGGCCGACGACCTCGGGGATGACGTCGCCGGCCTTGCGAACGATCACCGTGTCGCCGGGGCGGACGTCCTTGACCTTGACCTGGTCCTCGTTGTGCAGCGTGGCCAGGCCGACCGTGGACCCGCCGACGAAGACGGGCTCGAGCACCGCGAACGGCGTGGCCTTGCCCGTGCGGCCGATCGACACCTGGATGTCCAGAAGGGTGGTCGTGCGCTCCTCGGGCGGCAGCTTGTAGGCGATCGCCCACCGCGGCGCCTTGGACGTGGTGCCGAGCGCCGCCTGCACGGCCAGGTCGTCGACCTTCACCACGACGCCGTCGATCTCGTACGGCAGGTCGTGGCGGTGCTCCACCCAGTGGGCGCAGAAGTCGTAGACGTCGTCCAGCGAGTCGAACACCCTGGTCTCGGGGTTCACCGGCAGGCCGAGCTCCCGGAGCCACTCCAGCGCGCCGGAGTGCGTGGGCGGCGCTTCCGCTCCCACGATCTCGCCGAGCTGGTAGCACCAGAACGACAGCCCCCGGGAGGCCGTGACCGACGCGTCCTTCTGGCGCAGCGATCCCGCCCCGGCGTTGCGGGGGTTCACGGGCACCGGACGGCCCTTGCGCCCGGCGGCCTCGGCCGCCTCGTTCTCCGCGATCGTCTGCGCCTGCAGCCGGTGGAACGCCTCGATCGGGAGGTACACCTCGCCACGGGCCTCGAGCACCTTCGGCGCGCCCTCGGCCAACCGGTCGGGGATGTCTGCGATGGTGGCCACGTTGGCCGTGACGTCCTCGCCGGTGCGGCCGTCGCCGCGGGTGGCGGCCTGCACGAACCGGCCGCCCTCGTAGCGCAGCGACATGGCCAGGCCGTCGATCTTGAGCTCGCACACGTAGCGCACCGTGCCGTCCAGCCCCAGCGACGCCAGCTTGCGGGCCGTGCGGTCGCCCCAGCCTCGCAGCTCGTCGAAGTCCATCGCGTTGTCGAGCGACATCATCCGCACCGCGTGGGTGACCGGCGTGAACTGGGCCGACGTGGGACCGCCCACCTGCTGGGTGGGGCTGTCGGGAGTGATCAGGTCGGGGTGGAGCGCCTCGAGCTCCTGCAGCTCCCGGACGAGCAGGTCGTAGTCGGCGTCGGGGATGGTCGGCGCGTCGAGCTCGTAGTAGCTGCGGTTGTGCGCACGTATCTGCTCACGGAGCTCGTCGATGCGACCGGCCGGGTCCATCTCGGCGATCGCGTCGTCGGGCGGTGTCTGGTCCGCCGGGGCGGCGTCCTTCGCTGCGGCCACGGCGGCACCCTACCCGTGGGGGCCGACAGTCCCGGCAGTGCGCCGCTCACCGCGGCTGAGGGCCGCGCTCGGGGTGATGACGTCAGGCGCCGAGGGAGAGGCGGGCCGCCACGGCCTGGTGCCCGACCCGCTCGGCCACGCCGACGGTGAGCTCCATGACCAGCTCCGCCTGCGAGGGCCCGAAGGGGCCCAGGCCGTCGGCCGGCGAGAACGACGACCGCAGCCGCAGCAGCATCGGGTCCACGCCCTCGGCGACCATCGAGGTCCACAGCCCGACCAGGCGCCGCCAGTGCGGATCGGTCGAGGAGCCCATCGGCCGGTCGACCGGCACGGCGCCCCAGCAGAGCCGGCCGCCCCGCTCGAGCAGGGCGCCGAACAGCGGCGCCCAGCCCAGGATGGAGCGGTCGACGGGCACGCACACGAGCGAGGCGCCGGAGCCGACGACCGTCGGCCAGTCGCACGGACCCGGGACGTGCACGCCGATCAGCAGCGAGTCGGCCGGAGCGACCCGGTCGAGCGCGTCGACGACCGGATCGAGCAGGCCACGGATCTCCACGGGCAGCAGCGGGAACGTGGGGTGCATGGAGCCGACGAGGGCCGGCTCGCACAGCACGACCGCCACGACCGGCCGCGGGCCGCCACCGGTGCCGTCGATGCCCCGGAGCAGCTCATGGAGCGCGGCGACTGCCCGCTCGGCGACGACGGCGCCCGCGACCCGGTCTGCGGCGGCGGGCGCGTGCCCGGCGGCACGCAGCGCCCGCGACAGCGTGACGGGACCCAGCACGGGGACCCGGATCGCCGCCGGTGCGCTCCCGAGCTCGGGATCGTCGAACGCGATCGCCGCGGCGCGGAGCGCGTCGAACGCCGGCGCGTCGAGACGCCGTCCCGCCGCCGCGGCCCTCGCCTCGTCGGGCAGCGAGCCCGTGGCCACGAGCGCGCGGGCGTCGTCGTCGGCGAGCTCGAGCGCCACACCGTCGAGTCCGTGGACGGCCTGGGCGAGCAGCGAGCCATCGGGAGAGGTGGTGACGGGGACCGTCGGGAAGCGGGCGTTGGTCCTGAGCGCGAACGACACCGCGTCGTCGACCGACACGAAGGGCACCGGACCGACCGATGAAGCCAGCCCGAAGGCAAGATCGGCTCCTCCCGCCATGCACCGTTGCTAGCGGTGGCCCGACGAAGCGCGCAAGTCTGTCGGCCGTGCACGTCTCCCCCCTCACCTGGATCACCCGAGCCCTCTGGATCGTCCTGCCCGTCACCCTCGGCAGCCTGCTCGGCGACGCGTCCGCCGGCAGCGACGGCGCCACCGGCCTGGCGGTCGCGGCGTGGGCCGTGTGGGCGATCGGGCTGTTCGCCTCGTTCGTCCTGCTCCCCGACGCCCTGACCGTGCTGCGCATCGTCGCCCCGCTGCCGCTCGTGGCCGGGATCGTGGCGGCCGTGACCGAGACGCCCGGCGCGCTCGGCTGGCTCGGCCTGGCCAATGCGGCCGCCGTGGCGGTCACCGTCATGTCGGCGGACGTCGGCAGCGCGTTCATCAACGG
>JAEZAI010000193.1 GCA_023427825.1 Actinomycetes bacterium | reverse complement strand
CGACCGGTTGCCGCGACGCAGCAGGAAGACGACGGCCAGCGCGATCTGCAGCCACCCGACGACGGCGAAGCCCACCGGGTCGATCCACGAACCGCCACCGGCGTGCTCGGGGACCATCACCAGGTGGATCAGGCCGGCGCCGCCAGTGAGGCCGGCCAGCAGGATGCCCAGATCGGCGGCGCCGTCGCTCCAGGGGCGTTCGGGCGCCGGATCGTCGGCGCGCTGCTCGGCTTCCATCACTCCACCCCCTGGACGCCCGACCGTGACGGGCTTCACACAGCGTAGGCGCAGGAATCGGCTCCGGTCGTGGGCGGCGGCTGGAGTCGTGCCGATCCGCTCCGGTACGATCGCACCCCTATGTCGAAGCGCACCCAGAACAAGAAGGCCAACGTGCGTCGCAAGAAGGCCAACCACGGCCGCAAGCCCAACATGGGCCGCAATTCCTGAGCCAGCGCTCGAGCGAGGGAACCCTGAGCCAGCGCTCGAGAGCGGGAACCCTGAGCCAGCGCTCCTGACAGCGTTCGGCCGGCGTCGGTGACACCGCCCGGCCGGCTCGGGTAGGGACCGCACGTGTCCACGCAGACCGCGGTCGTCTGGTTCCGCCGGGATCTCCGCCTGGCCGACAACCCCGCGTGGGCTGCGGCCACGCAGTCCGCGGACCGCGTGCTCGCGCTCTTCGTCGTCGACGCACGCGTGACGGCCACGGCGGGCGGCCGTCGTCGCGATCTGGTCCGGGCGCACCTCCGGGCGCTGGACGAGCAGCTGCGGTCGCGCGGCGGAGGACTGCTCGTCCGATCGGGCGATCCCGTGGAACTGGTGCCGCGGGTGGCCGCCGCGGCGGGCGCCGGCAGCGTCCACGTGAACGGCGACGTGTCCGGCTACGCCCAGCGGCGCGACGACGCGGTGCGGCGGGCGCTCCAGCCCGACGTCGCGTTCGACGTCCGGTGGGGCAGCCACGTGCACCGTCCCGGCTCGGTCGTCGCGGGCACCGGCGCCACGCACCAGGTCTTCACGCCGTACCACCGCGCCTGGTCCTCGACGCCGTGGGAGCCCTGGCCCGAGGAGGACGACGCACAGGTGCTGGACCCGTCCTCGGTCCCGGGCGTCCGGAGCGTCGGGCCGGATCCGCTCGGCTCGGCTCCACCCGGCGCCGGTCCGGCCGGCGAGGCCGCCGCCGAGGCGCTGCTGACCGAGTGGCTCGACCGGGTCGACGACTACCCCCGCACCCACGATCTTCCGGCGGACGAGCACGGCACCTCGTCGCTGTCGGCCGACCTGCACCTGGGCACGCTGTCGCCGCGCCATGTGGTCGACGTCGTCGGGAACGGCTCCGACGGCCGGTCTGCGTTCGTGCGTCAGCTGGCGTGGCGGGACTGGTTCGCCAGCCTCTTCCTCGAGCGGCCCTCCCTGGCCCGCGCCGCCATGCGGCGCGAGCTCGACGCGGTGGCCTGGCGCGACGACCCCGAGGGCGTGGCGGCGTGGCAGGAGGGTCACACCGGCGTGCCGATCGTCGACGCCGGCATGCGACAGCTCGCCGGCACGGGGTGGATGCACAACCGCGTGCGGCTCATCACCGCGAGCTTCCTGGTCAAGGACCTGCTCGTGGACTGGCGCGTCGGCGAGCGCCACTTCCGTCGCGAGCTCGTCGACGGCGAGGTCAGCCAGAACGCCGGCAACTGGCAGTGGGTCGCAGGCACCGGGCCCGACGCAGCGCCGTACTTCCGGGTGCTCAACCCGGTCACGCAGTCCCGGCGGTTCGACCCCGACGGCGAGTACATCGCGCGCTGGGTGCCCGAGCTGGCGGGGTTGGCGCCGGCCGACCGCCACGCCCCGTGGGAGCTGGGACCGCTCGAGCTCGCCGCCGCGGGCGTGGAGCTCGGCACCGACTACCCGCACCGACTCGTCGAGCACGGCGCCGCCCGGGAGCGCGCCCTGGCGGCCTACAGCGCGGCCCGCGCCGGCTGAGCCTCCTCCCCGCTCTGTCCTGCACCGACGTACCGATCGGCACCACCGTGCAGGACGAAGTGCGTGGTCGGCGCGGCGCGAAGGTCAGGAGCTGGGGGACACGCCGGTGTGCCGCGCCGCCAACACCCGCTCGATGCGGGCGCGGTTGCTGCGCTGGATCACCACGAACGGCAGGTGCGCCACCAGCCCGAAGGCGATCATCACCAGCCCGAGGCCCCACGGGCACCAGATCAGGAACAGCGGTCCGGCGCACGCGTTGATCCAGTGCACCAGCTCGGCGCGACGGGTCTCGGCGGCGAAGCGCTCCAACGCCGCGTCCGACGAGCCACCGAGGTGGCGCTTGGACACGCCGCCGCGGAACACGCCGCCCGCCTCGGGCAGGCGGTCCTTCCAGCGCCGGACCCGGAGCCGACGCTCGTAGACGCGGCCGCGATCCTCGAACCGGCGCGGGCGGGTCAGCCAGCTGTCGTGCGACAGGCGGTCCACCGGGATCCGGCTGACGAACCAGCCCGACCCCACCCCGATCACCGCCCACGCCGCGGAGGACACCAGCACCGCGGGCCCGGGCGGCAGCGGCAGGTCCACGTCAGTCGCCACCGACCGGGTCGGCGCCGGCGCCGCTCCCGCCGACCGGGATCAACCGGCCCCGCCACCGCACGCTTCGCCGCACGTGGGTGGACCACAGCGACCGGACGAAGACGGCCAGGAACACCAGGAGGTGGAGGGGGTACAGGAGCGCGGAGAGCAGGCCGAACCGGCCGACCGCCCGGAACATCACGAACAGCTGGACCACCATCGCGGCGTACGCCACGACGGCCGGGGCGAGCGGCGCGACGCCCCGGAGCCCGTTCACGGCCATGACGACCGGGGTCCCGAGCGCCGCGATCCACGCGACGACCGCCAGCAGGCGCAGCAGCGGCGTCGCCCCCGCGCCGGTGGCGAAGTTCTTGGTCCACCCCTCGACCAGCTGCCGCGGTCCGTCGGGGTACATCTGGAAGCGCACCCCGCCCCGACCGACGAGCAGGTGCGAGCCGGCTCCGCCGTCCCTGAAGCGGCGGCCGAGCGCCAGGTCCTCGGCCACCTGGTCCCGCACCCCGGCGTGGCCACCGACCTCCCGGTACTCACGCACCGACGTGACCATGAGCGGTCCGAACGCCGCGGACGGCGCCGAGGCGGGCGATCCCGCCGCGCTGCCCATGATCGCGATCACGTTGAACATCGCCGAGGCCTGCTCGTAGGGCCGCACGGTCTCGTGCCAGGGCTGCACCGAGACGAGCCCGCCGACCTCGGCCTGGTACGCCACCACGCGGCCCAGCGCATCGGGCTCCAGGCGGACGTCCGCGTCGGCGAAGACCAGCGTGCCGTCGTCCACCGTCCTCGCCCCCGCGTCGCAGGCCCAGCACTTGCCCGCCCAACCGGGCGGCAACGGCGGCGCCGCGACCACCTCGACGCCGGGTCGGGCCGCGGCGACCGACGCGGTCGCGTCGCTCGAGTGGTCGTCGACGACGACGATGCGCGACACCGCCGGCCGACTGGCGACGAGGTCGTCCAGGAGCCCACCGATGCTGAGCGCCTCGTCCCGGGCGGGCACCACGACGGTCACGCGGTCAGGAGCGGCGTCGGCGGGCGGCAGCGAGGCGGCGGTCCGGGCCCGACCGAAGGCCCACCACCCGAGCACCCATCCGATTGCGCACACCCCGATGCTGCCCGTCATCGGCCCTCCGTCCGCAGGCCGTCGATGACGGCTCCGCTGCGCCATACCCTCCCACGCCGCTGCCGAGCAGTGGCGGCGCTCGCCCGAGGCGGGCGGTCGACGATCGCCCTAGCGTGCGCGCCCATGACCGAGCGCCCGCACCAGCTGACCCACCTCGTCCTCGGCGACCCGCCCCAGGCCTGGCGCTCGGCCGGCTTCGACGTCGACGGCGGCGGGCGCTTCCGCCTGGGCCGGACCGAGATCATCTGCCTGGACCTGGGACCGAGCGGGGCGGGGTTCGTGGGCTGGGCCCTGGACGGCGTCGACGGCGCGCTCGACGGGTTGGCCACGGCCGACAGCCACCGGACCACCGGCGGCCGCGCCCCCACCGACCACCCAAACGGCATCTCATCGATCGACCACGTCGTCGTCCGGACCGGTCACAGCGAGCGCACGACCGCAGCGTTCGAGGCAGCGGGCCTGGAGGTCCGCGGCGGTCGCAGCACCACGTCCTACGGCGCACCGATGCGCCAGACGTTCTTCTGGGCCGGCGACGTGATCCTCGAGCTCGTCGGTCCCGACGACGGCGAGCCCACCACCGACGAGCCCACGTCGATCTTCGGCCTGGCGCTCGTGGCCGACGACCTCGACGCCACCGCCGAGTTCCTGGGCGACCTCCTCGGCGCGTCCAAGGACGCAGTGCAGGCTGGTCGCCGCATCGCCGGGATGCGACACCGGGACGCGGGCATCGGACTGCCGATCGCCGTCATGTCGCTCCACCCGCACTGAACGACGCTCACCCTGTCCCGCTTCGTCCCACCACGGACACCCGTTCGGGGTCGCTCAGTAGGACAGAGCCCCCGTGCCGCGGCTGGAGACGCGCTGTTACCGCTCGGTAACATGCGCTCATGGCCGACTACCGAGCACCCGTCAAGGACGCCCTCTTCACCCTCCGCCACATCGGCATGCTCGAGGAGCTCTCCAAGACCGACCGCTACGCCCACGCGGATCCCGAGACCGTCGCCGCGGTGCTCGAGGAGCAGGGCCGCTTCATGCAGGAGGTGTTCGCGCCGTCGAACGCCATCGGCGACCGCAAGGGCCTGAAGTGGACGCCCGAGGGCGTCGAGGTGCCCGAGGAGTTCAAGACCGCCTACGCCAAGTTCGTCGACGCCGGCTGGCAGGGCCTGAACGCCGAGGTCGAGTTCGGCGGCGCGGGCTTCCCCGAGTCGGTCTTCGCCTGCGCGGCGGAGTTCGAGACCGCGGCCAACGGTGCGCTCACCATGGCGCCCGGCCTGACCACCGGCGCCATCGAGTGCCTGCAGGCCTGGGGCACCGAGGAGCAGAAGGAGGTCTACCTCCGGAAGCTGATCACCGGTGAGTGGACCGGCACCATGAACCTGACCGAGCCGCAGGCCGGTTCCGACGTGGGCCTCTGCACCACCAAGGCCGTGCCGCAGGGCGACGGCACCTACAAGGTCACCGGCACCAAGATCTTCATCTCGTTCGGCGAGCACGACATGGCCGAGAACATCATCCACCTGGTGCTCGCCCGCCTGCCCGAGGCGCCCGCCGGCACCAAGGGCATCTCCCTGTTCATCGTGCCCAAGTTCCTCGTCGACGAGGACGGCTCCGTCGGCGAGCGCAACGACGTCAAGTGCGTGTCGATCGAGCACAAGATGGGCATCCACGCGTCGCCCACCTGCGTCATGAGCTACGGCGACGACGGCGGGGCGATCGGCTACCTGGTCGGCGAGGAGAACCAGGGCATGCGGGCCATGTTCACGATGATGAACTCGGCCCGCATCGCGGTCGGCATCCAGGGCGTGGCTCTGGGCGACGCCGCCTACCAGAAGGCGCTCGCCTACTCGCAGGAGCGGCGCCAGGGCCGCGAGATCGGCGGCGACTCCAAGGAGCCGGCGTTCATCATCGCCCACCCCGACGTGAAGCGGATGCTGCTCTACATGCGCAGCCACATCGAGGCCATGCGCGCCCTCGTCGTCTACAACGCCGCGGCGATCGACCTGTCCCGTGCGCTCGAGGGCGACGACGCCGAGCGCTGGCGCGAGATCGCGGAGCTGCTCACCCCGGTCACCAAGGCGTGGTGCACCGACGTGGGCGTGGACGTCACGTCGACCGCGCTGCAGGTGTTCGGCGGCATGGGCTACGTGGAGGAGTCGGGCGTGGCCCAGCACTTCCGCGACATGCGCATCGCCCCCATCTACGAGGGCACCAACGGCATCCAGGCCATGGACCTTGTCGGCCGCAAGCTCGGCATGCGCATGGGCGGCGTCGTCGGCGACTTCCTGCAGGGCATCCGGGACCTGGACGACGACCTGGCTGCGGCCGGCGACGAGTTCGCCGTCATCCGGACCAACCTGGCCGCCGCCGTCGCCGTGCTGACCGAGGCCACCGACTGGGTCATGACCAACGGCATCGCAGACCCGCGAGAGGCCCTCGCGGGCGCCACCCCCTACCTGGAGCTGTTCGGCATCGTGACCGGCGGCTGGCTGTCGGCCCGCCTCGCGCTCGCCGCCAAGGGCGAGCTCGACGCCGGCGCCTCCGACGACGCCTACCTGCGAGCGAAGATCGCCGGCGCCCGCTTCTTCGCCCTCCACCACCTGCCGCAGGCCGCCGGCCTGCTCGGCGCCGTCACCGCCGGCGCCGGCGTGCTGGACGAGGTGGACGGCGAGGGCCTGGCCAGCGTCTGACATGACCACTGCGGAGCCGGCCGGATCGACCGCGGCGTCGGTCCGGTCGCACCCCCGGTAGCCTGCGCCGCCGATGCTCGACCACGTCTTCACCGACGCCATCGGGGCGCTCCGCGACGCGTTGGAGAAGGCCCTCCTGGAACGCCAGGCGTTCGAGGAGCGCTTCCAGTC
>JAEZAI010000627.1 GCA_023427825.1 Actinomycetes bacterium | reverse complement strand
AGATCGCCCCGCAGGGCACCGGCACGGTCGGGGGGTCGATCGCGATCGACCTGACCGAGCTCGCCACCATCGACTGACCGACGCCGTGCTCGTCCCGACATCGCTCCCGGTGCCGGGCATCGTCGCGGACCGGATCGGCGATGCCCACCCCGCGTCGCTGTTCGCGATCCGCATCGATTCGGCGGTCAACCTGCTCGAGGACCGCGAGTACGCAGGCCTCCAACGCAACGAGCGGATCCTGAAGGCGCTCGCAGACCAGCAATCGTTCCTGAACGGGCTCCTCGACCCGTCGCTCAAGTGCGCGTTCGACCTGAGGTTCGTCTCGCATCCGGATTCCGGCGGGATCGACACGGTGCTGCTCGGCCGGACGTGGGGCTCGCTCGATCCTGGTGCGCTGGCTGAGCGGACCGAAGGCCTCGTGCGCCAGGTGCACGCGATGGTGCCGAGGCACGTGCACGCGACGGCGGTGGCCGACGTGTCCGAGGTCGGCCGCCTGTTCTGGCCGTTCGAACACGGTGCGCATGTCGAGACGGCGTCGGTGCACCGACGCGAGATCATCGGCACGCCGTCGCGCCCCGATGCGGGTGTCGGCTACTACTTCTCCGTCGTCCCGTTCAACTGGATGCCGACGGACTGGATGAGCTTCTTCGCGTCAATGGCTGCGGCACCGACCACGACGGTGGCGTCGGTCGGCCTGCTGCCGATCGAGGTGCCGACCGGCTTCACGCAGAACCTCAACCAGTGGGCGACCTTCTTCAGCCGCCTGGCCAAGGAGGACAAGCGTGAAGGCGGCCTGTACCACGGTCAGCGCACCGTCCCCGCTGACGCGTTCGCCGTCGAGGCGGAGCGCACCTACCAGGACCTGGCTCGTCGCTACGAGCGCCGCGGGTTCGTGATGCGCATCCAGGTCGCAGCCGAGGGACGGCTCCCACCAGCGCTCGTCGAGTCGTTCGCTGCAACCGTGTCGCCGACCGACCAGACCGAGGGTCGCCAGAGCGAACGTCAGCGAGCTGCGTCGAGCTTCGAGATCCGCAGGCCCACGAACGACTTCGAGCACGAGGTCGCCCACTGGAACCTCCGGACCGTCGACTTCCGCCTCCAGCCCGGACGACCGGAGATCTGGGCCCGCCCGGATCGGCCGACACCCGAGCTGCAGCTGCTCACCGCGCTCGGCGACGCCCGCGACGCGAACTGCGCCTTCCGGTTCCCTGTCGCGGTCGACGGGACGCTCCCGGGGGTGAAGGTGCGACGGGGCCGCTTCGGCCACGAAGAGGCGTACGGGACCGCGGAGCCGTCGGTGACCGTCGGCTACCTGCCCGGCACCGACCAGCCGATCCGCGTCGGTCTGCGCGGCCTCACGAAGCACGCGCTGATCTCGGGCAGCACCGGGTCGGGCAAGACGACCACGGTCCTCGAGCTGCTGCGCCAGCTGTGGGTCGACCACGGCGTGCCGTTCCTCGTGATCGAACCGGTCAACTCCGACGCGAACGACTACCGGCGCCTGCTCGCGGAGCCCGGCTTCGAGGCGCTCGAGGTCGTCACGGTCGGCGACGAGTCGAGCCGCCCACTGCGGTTCAACCCGTTCGAGGTGCCCGACGGCGTGATCGTCGCCGAGCACACCGCGAACCTGCTCGCCTGCTTCAAGGCGGCGTTCGGTCTGTGGGAACCGCTGCCGGGCATCTACCAGGACGCGCTCAACCTCACCTACCTCCGCGCCGGCATCCTCGCGTCGGAGCGCTCCGGCGGCGTCGACCGGCAGTGGCCGACCGCGGTGGAGTTCATGCGGTCGATGTCGGAGGTGACCGAGGACCTCGGTTACGCCGGCGAGGTGAAGTCGAACATCGAGGCGGCGTCGATCCGCCGGGCGCAGCAGCTGGCGACTGGTGTGGCGGCGTCTGCGTTCCTGACGAACCTGCCGAACGACATCGGCTCGCTCATGGACCGGCCCGTGATCCTGGAGCTGAAGACGCTCGGTGCCGGCGACGAGCAGGCGCTGATGATCGCGTTGCTGCTGAACGCCATGACCGAGCACTACCAGGCGGTGCGCGGCGCGACCCCCCACCTCACCCATGTCACGGTGGTCGAGGAGGCGCACCGCCTCCTCGCCCGGCCGCAGGGCGGCAAGGGTGACGAGTCGGCGCAGGCGAAGGAGAAGGCCGCCGAGGCGTTCGCGAACACGCTCGCCGAGAACCGCAAGTACGGCGAGGGCGTGATCATCGCCGAGCAGATCCCCACCAAGCTCGTCGACGACGCCGTCAAGAACACGAACCTGAAGGTGATGCACCGGCTGACCGCGGACGAGGACCGCCGGTACCTCGGCGAGACGATGGGCCTCGACGACAGCCAGCAACGCTTCGCCACCCGCCTCGGCACCGGTGAGGGACTGACGTACAGCGACGAGTTCGCCGAGGCGGTGCTCGTGGACGTTCGCCCTAAGGGCCTGTCCGCCGCTCCGGTCGCGCCGCCTCGCTCGGATCGGCCGCCGTTCGCGGCGTGTGGCGACTGCCGAGCCAAGTGCCGGTTCCGCGGTGCAGCGCTGGCACTCGTTCGCGATCGTGCGGCGGTCCAGTTCGTCACCGACGCCGTTGCGTCGCTGGAGGAGCTCGGCGTCGACGCAGGTGAGCAGGCGGCCCGCTGGGACGCCCTGGTCGACGGGCTCCGCCAGCAGGTCCTGTCGTTCCCGGCGCTGCCGAGCGAGGAGCCGAGCATCAGCCATGCCGCGTACTGCTTCTTCCTCCACGCCCTGGGCGTCCGCACGATGCGGTTCAGTCCCGCCTGGCCGCCGGCGGTCGCCGAGCGGCTCGGACTCGTCGAGGCGGTCTGACCATGGCCGGAGACCAGCCCCCGACGCCGGCCAACGACAACGCCCGGGCTGCGCAGAAGCCGGCGAACGACAACGTCGGGAAGTCGGGGCCGCCGCCTGGCGGTGCTGGCGGCGGCGACAAGCCGCCTCCGTCGCCGCCGCCCGGAGCTGCCGGGGAGAAGGCGGCGACGAACCAGCCACCGGCGGACAAGCCCTCTCAGCCGCCGCAGGGCCAGCAGCAGTCCCAGGGCGAGCGTGGCCAACAGGACAAGGGTCAGCAGGGAGAGCAGGGGGACAAGGGTCAGCAACAGGCCCAGGGGGACAAGGGTCAGCAACAGGGCCAGGGCGACAAGGGCCGCCAGGTACCGGGCGAGGCCGGCCCGCCACCAAACGACAACACGCCACGCGCCGGTCAGGCCGCGAACGACAACACGCAGCGTGCGGCGGCACCCCAAAGCCACCAGACCGGGCGAGGTGGTTCCGAGGTCCCGGCGGGGGTGACCGCGGGCGCCGGCGGCACCAAGCGGGCCGATGCCGCCGAGGCTGCCGATCAGGTCAAGCCGACCGACTCGGCAGCGGCCCGGACCGGTGACGCGAAGCCGGCGAACGACCACACCCGCAGCACCGACGCAGCCAAGAGCACCGACGCGAACCGCGCCACCGCACAGAACGGACGGAACGACGGTTCGGTCCAGACGCGAGGCGACCAGAGCGCGACCAACAAGAACGACAGCAGCACCGACCGCAAGGGAGCCGAGAGCACCGACCGCAAGGGAGCCGACAAGGAGGCGAAGCAGGACAAGGTGGGCGGGGCCGGCGGCAACAGCGCCGCGCTCGCAGCGAGAGGTGCTTCCTCACGCGACGCCAACGCCGTCCAGCAGGGCAGGCCCGGTCGGCCTCCCACGACGATCGAGCGGAATGCGGCACGCCAGGCCAAGGCCGACAAGCGGGCGAACGAGCTCAGGAAGCGGCAGGAGGACCGGAAGGAGAACCGCAAGCTCAGGAAGGAGGCCACGCGCGACGCCGCCGAGAAGAAGGACCTGTTTCACGGCATGACCGACAAGCAGAAGGCGGACTGCATCAACCAGTACCGGATGCAGACCGAGGCCGCTGTCCATGCCCGACAGGACAACCCCCGCACCGCGCACCTCTATCCCAAGGACTTCGACGCGAAGCGAGGCGCAGCGACCTGGGAGGAGTCGATGCGCAAGAACTTCTCCAACGTCGAGATGAAGGTCGGTTCCGACGGCAAGACCCGCTACCTCAAGACGCCGGCGCACCCCAAGGACCACATCAAGGACGGGTCGCTGCACGGGCAGCACCAGTTCCAGCCGGGCGACAAGCTCGACCGGTGCGGGTCGAACCGTGGCAAGTTCGGCTCCGTGGAGCAGACCACGGGCGTCAAGGACCACGGTGACATCAAGGGGAAGTCGACCTTCGATGACCGGGCCCTCCCCGGCTCGTCGATCAGCGCCGACTACTCGAGGTTCACGGTGAACAAGCCGTTCGCCTGCGACATCTCCCAGGCCGCACCCAGCGCCACCCGGCCCGGCGGCGGGTGGCAGATCGACCTCAGCACGGCTCAGCTCCCGGTCGACGGCTGCGAGAAGGGGAAGACCCCCGGCGGCAAGGACCTCACGTTCAAGTGGATGGTCGACAACGGCTATCTCCGCGAGACGT
>JAEZAI010000603.1 GCA_023427825.1 Actinomycetes bacterium | reverse complement strand
CCGAAGGACGGGTCGTGGAACCAGATGCCCGGCAGGAGCTTGGCCCAGGCCTTGGCATCGATCCCACCGTCCAGGATGGGTACCTCGCGCGATTCCCCCGTTCGGGTGTCGGTGATGGTGATGCTGTCGGCCACGTGCGTCTCCTGGGGGAGGGATCGTCCTCGCCATGTTACGGCGCGGCGGAGGGGGTGCCGGCCGCCGCGAGCGGTTTTCATCCCCGGTTCACGCTGCCTCCAGACCGGCAGGACGGCGGGCCGGCAGGGGTGCTGCGGCTCGGCCGGGCGCCCGCGGGACCCGTCAGCCGGGCAGGCGGACGGTGGGGTACACGCCGGGAACGTCGGCCGCCCCGTCGGCGATGATGTGGCGGATCTGGTCGGCCACCACCCGCTGTGCCGCCGTGAGCAGGCCCCGGCGGCGTCGGGCCAGGCCCACGCTGCGGCCGGGGACGCCGTCGACCGGGATGCGACGCCAGCTGCCGTCGAGGTTGGGCGGGATGGCCGACGCAGGGACGATCCCGGCGCCGAAGCCGGCGAACACCAGCGACGCGAGCAGCCGCATGCCGTCGAGCTCGGCCTTGGGCGACAGCTCGATGCCCTGCTCGGCCGCGGCGTGGTCGAGGACGTCGCGGAACGCCGTGCCCCGGGCCTCGAGCAGCAGGTCGTGGCCGGCAAGCTCCTCGAGGGTGATCGACTCCCGGTCGTAGAGGGGGTGTCCGGCGGGGACGATGAGGATCCGGTCCTCGTCGAACAGCGGCTCCACGATGAGGTCGGGCTCGTCGATCGGGAGGTTGACGATCGCCAGGTCCACCGTGCCCGACACCAGGTTGAGGACCAGCGACGACGTGGTGGCGTCGAGCACGATCACCCGGATCTCGGGGTAGCGCTCGGTAACCGAGGTGAGCAGCGGAGCGACCAGCCAGCGGGCCGTGGTGCCGATCGCTCCCAGGCGCACGGAGCCCGAGACGACGTCGCGCAGCGATGCCACGTCGGCGTCGAGCGCCTCGAACTCGGCCTCGATGCGCCGGGCTCGCTCGAGGACCGCCCGGCCCTCGTCGGTGGGCTCGTTGGTCGCCCGATCGATCAGCGTGACGCCGAGCTCCTTCTCCAGCCGGGCGATGTGGGCCGACACGTTGGACTGCACGGTGCCGAGCGCCCTGGCGCCGGCGGAGAACGAGTGGTGCTCGGCGACGGCGACGAACGCTCGGAGCTGCTTCCGGTCCATCGCCGTACACGATACCAACTATCTCGGATATTGCGTTGACCGATTGCTTGCTCGTGGCTATCGTGGTACTCACCAAGAACGACCGAGGTCGAGGACTCCCCCCGTCCCACTCGGTCCTGACGCCACGGTCCATCCCCCCGGACCGGAGGCGCAATGCTGAAGGACTGGCTCCCCCCGCCAGTCCTTCGGCCGTTTTCCAGCCGTTCCCGTTGCTGGCCGGGCCCGTGGCGGGTTCCTGTTGCTGGCCGGGTTGCTGTTCCTGGCCGGGTTGCTGTTCCTGGCCGAGTGCTGTTCCTGGCCGGGTTCCGGGCGCCGCCGTTCCACCGGGCGGCCTCGGCCGGTAGGTTCGGCGTCCATGGAGCCGACCCGCACCGAGGAGGAATCGCGGCGCACGGGGAGCGAGCGCCGGTCGGCCGCGTTCTTCGACCTCGACCGCACGCTGCTCTCGGGCGCGAGCGGTCCCGTGCTCAGCGAGGCGCTGCGGGAGGCCGGCGTGGTGTCGGGATCCACCCAGGGCATCGAGTCGGTGATGTTCAAGGTCTTCGAACTGATCGGCGAGACCTACCCGTCCATGCTCGTCAGCCGGCAGGGGGCCCGGGTGGCCCGGGGCTGGTCGGTCGAGGCGGTGCAGGCCGCCGCCCGCACGGCAGCCCAGCCGCTCGCCGACGCCGTGCTGCCGTTCGCCCGACAGCTGATCGACGGCCACCGCGACGCCGGTCGGTTGGTCGTCATGGCCACGACCACACCGCAGGACCTCATCCGGCCGCTCGCCGAGCTGCTGGGCTTCGACGACGTGATCGCCACCACCTACGGCCAGGTCGACGGGCGCTACGACGGCACGATCGACGGCGAGTTCGTGTGGGGCAAGGGCAAGGCCCGGGCCGTGGCCGACTGGGTCATGCGCAACGACGTCGACCTGCTCGACAGCTACGCCTACTCCGACAGCTGGTACGACACGCCGCTGCTCAGCATCGTCGGCCATCCCACGGTCGTGAACCCCGACCCCCGGATGATCGGCATGGCCACCGTGCGGCGCTGGCCGATCGTGCACTTCGACGTGCCGGCCGGCGTGCCCAAGTTCGCCGGCGTCGAACCACAGAAGGTCCTGTTCCTCATCGCCCAGCCGCAGCTGTTCCCGTGGGTGCGCTTCGACCTGGGGGGCATCGAGCGGATCCCCGCCGAGGGCCCGGCCATCCTCGTCGGCAACCACCGCTCGTACCTGGACCCGCTGGCGATCGGCTACGCCCTCGCCAAGCGGGGCCGGCCTGTGCGCTTCCTGGGCAAGAAGGAGGTCTTCGACGCGCCGATCGTCGGCGACCTCGCCACCGCGCTGGGCGGCATCCGCGTGGACCGGGGCACGGGCTCCGACGAGCCGCTGCGGGCGGCCGAGGAGGCGCTCGCGGCGGGGGAGATGGTGGCGATCATGCCGCAGGGGACCATCCCCCGCGGTCCCGCGTTCTTCGATCCCGGGCTCAAGGGTCGGTGGGGCGCCGTCCGGCTGGCGCACTCGACCGGCGTGCCGGTGATCCCGATCGGCCTGTGGGGCACCGAGAAGGTCTGGCCCCGCAGCGCCAAGTTCCCCGACGTCACCAACGTGCTGCACCCGCCCACGGTGCGCATCCGGGTCGGCGAGCCGGTGCCGCTCGGCGGCGAGGACGTGGAGGCCGACACCCGGACGATGATGTCGGCGATCGTCGACCTGCTGCCCGCCGAGGCCCGCGAGCTGCGCACGCCGACGCCCGAGGAGCTGGCCCGCACCTATCCGGGCGGGATCGTGCCCCCGGACCTCGAGGGTGACGCCGCGCACGAGCGCGAGCGCCGGCCCGGCCAGGACTGAGCCGAGCTCTCCCCACCGGCGCCGCCACTCCCGCTTTGTGATGCTTTTCCGGGGGTTTTGGCCCGGAAAAGCATCACAGAACCGGTGGGGTCAGTCCTTGGTGGCCACCGCGTTCGGCGTGACGTTCATCTTGGGCACGTAGTCGGCCGCCTCGACCTCCCGCGCCTCGCCGCCCATCACGGCCCGCAGCGTGGTCCGGCAGGTGCCGCACGGGCCGTAGAACTGCTCGGTCGCCTCCCGCTGGCAGCGCGGGCAGGTGAACTGGATCGGGCCCTCCACGGGGATGACGTCGGACATGGGCCGAGTGTCGCGCGACCGGCGAGCAGGCGCCGGGACCCGACCGGTCGGGCGGGGGA
>JAEZAI010000564.1 GCA_023427825.1 Actinomycetes bacterium | reverse complement strand
GAGGCGGCCGACCTGCCCGATCCCGTGCCGCACGACGTCGCCGTCGAGCGCATGGCCCGGCTGCGCACGGTCGTCGAGCGCACCTCCCGCCTGGGCCACGAGCGCCGGCTCGGCGAGGTCGAGGAGGTCATGGTCGAGGGCCCGAGCCGTCGCGATCCGGGTCGCCTCAGCGGTCGCACCCGGCACAACCGCCTGGTGCACTTCCCGTCCGACCGCCCGCTGCGTCCGGGCACCTACGCGTCGGTGAAGGTGACCGGGGCGTCCACGACCAACCTGACCGGTGAGCTGGTCAAGGTGCTGTCGGAGCCCACGCACCGCCGTCGCATCCCGGTGAGCGTGGCGTGCGCGACGGGCGGCCACGCCCGTCGGGTGACCGGGTCGCCGGCATCGACGTCGATCGCATCCCGCCCGAACCGTCCGTCCTGATCTCTGCGCTCGCCCGTGCGCTCGCCGCCGTCCACGACGGCGCTGCGCCCGACTCCACGTCCGGAGCGACGGGCCCGGCCATGACGGCGCACGACGGGGCTCCCGAGATGGAGGAGCTGCGGCCCGTCGACGCGCTCGAGCTGGTCGAGGAGGCGGTGACCGCAGGATGGGAGCCGCCCCCGGGTTCGCCGTACGCGCCGACAGGGCCCGGGCGTCTGGTCGAGGTGCTGCGCGACGGTGTGGAGCGGGCCACCGACCGCTCCGACGGACCGGTCCCGACGATCGGCCGGGCGACGTTCGCCAACCTCGTGCTGCCCAGCGGCGACGGCGACGGCGACGAGCTCAGCGGCGCTCCCAACATCACGTTCCGCCGCTCGCCGCGCCGCACCGAACCGCCGCACTTCGCCGACTGCGACGACGCCGCGTGGAGCGATCCCTACCGGGACCTGGCCGTCGCGGCGGCGGACGTGGTCGCCACCTTCGGCCCCGGCGCCGTGCTGGGGTTCACCGCCGCCTACGCGGCGGCGCGACCATCGATCGAGCCGCTGGACCCGATCCGCCTGGACTGGTGGTCGATCGTCGCCGCGGTCATCGGCAGCGACCGGAGCGACCGCCCCGCCGCCGGCGGGAGCGACGGTCGGTGAGAGCCCGCACCGCCACCCGACCGCCGGGGCGGCACCTGGTGCTCGTCGGCCCGACGGCGTCGGGCAAGTCCGCGGCCGCGGCTGCGCTGGCCCGACACCGGACCGACCGCGGCCTGCCCACCGAGGTCGTGAGCTGCGACTCGATGGCGGTGTACCGCGGCATGGACGTGGGGACGGCCACCCCGACGGCGCAGGAGCGCGCCGGCGTCCCGCACCACCTGCTCGACGTGGTCGACCCCACCGAGGAGTTCTCGGTGCAGCGCTTCGTCGAGCTGGCCGACGACGCCCTCGACGACATCGAGTCCCGGGGTGCCGCGGCCGTGCTCGTCGGCGGGACCGGGCTCTACGTGCAGGCCGTGACCGACGGGCTGGAGCTGCCCGGCCGCTATCCCGAGGTGCTGGCCACGTTGGAGCCGTTGAGCACCGACGAGCTGACGGCCCGGCTGCAGGAGCTCGATCCCGTGGCCGCGGGACGTGTCCCCCCGGGCAACCGACGGCGGCTCCTGCGCGCGCTCGAGGTGACGATCGGCTCCGGTCGACCGTTCTCGTCCTCGGGGCCCGGCCTGACCGCCTTCCCGCCCACGCCGTTCGTACTCACGGGCCTGACCGTCCCCCGGGACGTGATCGCTGCCCGGATCGCCGAGCGGTACGGCCGGCAGGTGGCCGACGGCTTCATGGACGAGGTCGTCGCCCTCGCCGGGTTGGGCGACCGGCTGTCGCGCACCGCTGCCGAGGCGCTCGGGTACCGCGAGCTCCTCGCCCATCTGCGTGGGGAGCTCGGCCGCGACGAGGCGCTGGAGGTGGCGGTGCAGCGGACCCGGCGCTTCGCCGTCCGCCAGGAGCGCTGGTTCCGCCGCGACCCCCGGATCGCATGGTTCGACGCCGCCCCCGACGCGGGTCCCGGCGTCGCCTCCGACCCGTCCGACGTGGGCGCCCAGATCGACGACCTGGTCCGGCGCCTCGATGACCACTGGACGGCCGCCGTGGACCCGGCGTCGATACTCGATCCAGACGCCCCGGATCCCACCACTACCGTGGGTCCATCGTGTTGCGACTGACCAAGTTCCACGGCCTCGGCAACGACTTCCTGGTCGCCCACTGGCTCGACCACGTCGAACTGGATCGCCCCGCCCTGACCCCCGATCCCGAGGTGGCCCGCGCCCTGTGCGCCCGTCACACCGGCGTCGGGGCGGACGGTGTGATCTACGCGCTCCCTCCCGGGGGAGGAGACGCGGATGTGCACATGGTCCTGCTCAACGCCGACGGCTCCGAGGCCGAGATCTCGGGGAACGGCATCCGCTGCCTCGCCCAGGCGGTCCTCCGCCGGGAGGGCCGGGGAGAGGGCGACGTGCTGGTCGAGACGGCGGGCGGTCTCCGCCACCTCCGCACGGTCAAGGGCGACGTCGATGGTGAGCTGTGGACCCAGGTCGACATGGGCGAGCCCACGGACGGTCCCACCCCCAGCGCCGCCGCCCAGGAGTTCCCGGCCCGGCAGCGGGCCACCGTCGACATCGGCAACCCGCACATCGTGTTCCTCGTCGACGACCCCGACACGGTGGACCTGACCGTGGTGGGCCCCGAGATCGAGCGCAGCTTCGGGGCGGGCATCAACGTGCACGTCGTCGCCCCGGCGTCCGACGAGGACCTGGAGCTGCGGGTCTGGGAGCGCGGCGTGGGCATCACCCAGGCGTGCGGGTCCGGTGCGGTCGCCGCCACCGTCGCCGCCCACCGGTGGGGTGCGGTCGGCCCGCACGTGAACGTGCACATGCCAGGGGGAGCGGCGATCGTCGACGTCGACGGTCCCCGGGCGCTGCTGACAGGTCCGTCCACGTTCGTCGCCGAGGTGGTGGTCCCGTGACCGGGCCCGACGATCGCTCCGACGACCCCGCGTTCGACGACCCCGCGTTCGACGACTCCGCGTTCGACGAGACCGCGTCCGACGACACCGCGTTCGACGACTCCGAGCTCGACCTCGACCGCCTGTCCGCCGAGACGCCGGTCGACGAGAGCCACCGCGGCGCGTTCGGCGAGTTCGGCGGCGAGTCCGGCGCGTTCATCGAACGCACCTTCCGGGAGCGCATCGTCCTGGTGGGCGTGGCGCTCCCCGGCGTGACCGACGAGCTCCTCGAGGAGTCGCTCGACGAGCTGGAGCTGCTTGTCGACACCGCCGGTGCCGACGTCGTCGCCCGGGTGGTGCAGCGTCGCGGCGCGCCCGCTCCGGCCACCTACGTGGGCAGCGGCAAGGCCGAGGAGATCCGCCAGGTGGCCGAGGCGACCGACTGCGACACGGTCGTGTTCGACGACGAGCTGTCGCCCGCCCAGCAGCGCAACCTGGAGAAGCTGCTCGGGCGGACCGCCATCGACCGCACCGCGGTGATCCTGGACATCTTCGGCCAGAACGCCCACAGCCAGGAGGGCAAGGCCCAGGTCCAGCTGGCCATGTTCCGCTACCGGTTGCCGCGGCTCCGCGGCAAGGGCGGCTCGCTGTCGCAGCAGGCCGGCGGCGTGGGCACCCGTCGGGGCCCGGGCGAGACCCAGCTCGAGATCGACCGTCGACGCATCACGCGCCAGGTCCACCGGCTCGAGGCCGAGCTCCGCCAGATCGGGCGCACTCGCGAGACCCAGCGCAAGTCCCGCCGGCGCTCGGGCATCCCCAACGTGGTGATCGTCGGCTACACGAACGCCGGCAAGTCGACGCTGCTCAACCGGCTCACCCAGGCCGGCGTGCTCGTGGAGGACCGGCTGTTCGCCACGCTCGACGCCACCACCCGCCGGCTGCAGCTGCCCGGCGGCGAGTCGGTGCTGCTCACCGACACGGTCGGCTTCGTCCGCAAGCTGCCCCACCAGCTGGTCGAGGCGTTCCGCTCCACGCTGGACGTGGCCAACGAGGCGGACCTGCTGGTCCACGTCGTCGACGGCGCCGCGGCCGACCCCGAGGGCAACATCGACGCGGTGCGGTCGGTCCTGCGGGAGATCGCGCCCGACGACCAGCCGCCCCGGCCCGAGCTGCTGGTCTTCAACAAGTCCGACAAGGGTCCGGGGGCCGAGAAGCTGGTCGAGCACCACCCGGGCTCGGTGGCGATCTCGGCGGTCACCGGCGCAGGGGTCGACGACCTGCTGCTGCGGATCGGCGACCGGCTGCGGGCGCTCCTGCCCGCCGTCGACCTGTTCGTGCCGTACGACCGCGGCGACGTGATCGCCGCCCTGCACCGGGCGGGGGAGGTCGTCACCGAGACGGCCGAGGATGACGGCGTGCGGATCTCGGCGCGCCTGGCGGCCTCGAGCGCCCCGCGCTTCGCCGAGTTCGTCACCGGCGGCGGGGCTCGATGACGGTCGATCCGGCGGGCTTCGTCCCGCCGCCGTACCCGTACGACCGGCTCGACGAGGTCGCAGCGGTGGCGGCCGCCGGCTTCGGCGAGGCAGAGGGCGGCGTGGTCGACCTGTCGATCGGCACCCCGCACGATCCGCCGCCGCCCGCGGTCGTCGCCGCGCTGGGCGGGTCCGGCTCCGAACGCGGCTACCCGCCGTCGATCGGCACCGCCGCGCTGCGCGAGGCGGCGTCGGACTGGTTCTCCCGGCGCTTCGCCGTGGACGTCGACCCGTCGGCGATCGGCGCGTGCATCGGCACCAAGGAGCTGGTGGCGGGGCTGCCGCACTGGCTCCGGCTCCGGGATCCCGGCCGCGACACCGTGCTGTACCCGGCGATCAGCTACCCGAGCTACGCCATGGGCGCCACCCTCGCCGGCTGCCGGGCCGTGCCGGTGGCGGTCGACGACCGCTGGCGCATGGACCTGTCGTCGATCTCGGACGAGGACGCCGACCGAGCGCTCTGCCTCTGGAGCAACACTCCCGGCAACCCGGCCGGCGGGCTCGACGACCTGGCCGGCACGGCCGACTGGGGTCGAGCGCACGACGTCCCCGTCTTCAGCGACGAGTGCTACGTGGAGTTCACCTGGACCGGCACGCCGGTGGTGGCGGGCCAGCAGCCGGGTCACACGATCCTGGAGTCGGGTTCCCAGGGCGTGGTGGCCGTCCACTCGCTGTCGAAGCGCTCCAACCTGGCGGGGGTGCGGGTGGGTCACTACGCCGGCGACCCGGAGCTGGTCCGGTACCTGCAGGAGCTGCGCAAGCACGCCGGGTTCATGGTGCCCGGACCGGCGCAGGCCGCGGCGGTCGCGGCTCTCGAGGACCAGATCGCGGTCGACGAGCAGCGCCTCCGCTACCGGACCCGCCTGGAGCGCATGGCCGGCATCCTCGCCCGGCGGGGCATCGACGCACCGCTGCCTGACGGCGGCTTCTACCTCTGGGTGCCCGCGCCCGGCGGCGACGCCTGGGGCCTGGCCCACCGCCTCGCCGCGGAGCTGGGCGTGGTGTCGAGCCCGGGCGAGTTCTACGGCCCGGACGCCGTCGGCCACGTGCGCCTGGCCATGGTGCAGCCCGACTCGGCGATGGACGCCCTCGAGGCCCGCGCCGGTTCGCTCGCCGTCTGAGCCCACGACCGGAGCTGCGGGCGAGGGCGCCGGCGGGGGAATCCGCCGCCTCGGCGTCCGGATTCGGGATACTGGAGGCGTGGGCCGCCTCGGCCCCTCGGACCCGGCCCAGGAGATCTCATGGCTGACGGACCCAAGCCTCCCAAGGGATGGCTGATCGCTTCGGTGATCTGCTTCCTGCTCGCGCTCGGCGGATGTGGGACCGGCATCGCCGGTGTGGCGACGTTGGCCGGTGCGGTCGACGACATCGCCACCACGACGCCGTTCGGCGAGTCGTTCTCGTTCACGTCGGAGAGCGACACGGGCGCGCTCGTGCTGCTCACCGACCGGGCTGATTGCACGGGCACCGACGGGTCGGGCAACTCCATCTCGTTCTCGACCCCGAGCGGCAGCATCTCGGCCGACGCCAACGGCCGGAGCTTCACCGAGGCCCAGACCTTCGACACCAAGGACGGCGAGAGCTACGAGCTCACCTGCGACGGCGCGACGGCGTCCAACGGTGAGTTCACCGTCCTCAAGCTGCCGTCCTTCCCCGGCGGCATCGCCGGCCTCGCCGCTGCCATCGGCGGCGGCTTCCTGGGCGGCGGTCTGCTGCTCCTCCTCGCGATCGTGTTCCTGGTCGTCGGCCTCGTGAAGCGCTCCGGCTGGAAGAAGCGCAACGCCCCGGGCGCAGGCATGCCCATGGCCGGCGGCGCGGTCCCGCCGCCCCCGGGC
>JAEZAI010000488.1 GCA_023427825.1 Actinomycetes bacterium | reverse complement strand
GTGGGCACGATCGGCGCGATTCGGCTCAGGCCGACAGACGAGCGCGACCGCGGCGACGCCGTGACTTCACGATCGCCCGACCGGCCCGCGTCGACATGCGGTGCCGGAAGCCGTGCTTGCGGGCACGACGTCGTGTGTTGGGCTGGTATGTGCGCTTCACCTTGACTCCACGAGTTCCTGGATCGATCGGCGGTCCGGCGGCGGGAGGACGGGTGCGCCGCCGAGCAGCGGCGTCGTCCGTCGGGCCGGTGACCGGTCGTCGGGGACGCCCCTGGGCACCCCGAACGGGCACCCGGACGGGCGTCTGACCGGACCACGCTAGAGCGTGCGGTCCGTCCGCGCCAACCACCCCCGGCGCCGCCGTCCCCGCCGTCGAGGCCCGGCGTCGGTCGGCACCGCGCGTGGTGAGACGTCGGTCACAACATTGGGTTGCGGTTCGATGACGGTCGTGGCTACGGTCGGTCCTCGCACGGGCCGCCCCCGGATGGTGCGATCGGCCAGATCCCGGTGCCGGCGCAGCGGACGGGGCCCGTGTGGTACCGGCGCACCGCGGCGCTCACCACCCCCACCCGCGGGTGTCCACAGATGTGGACGCCCTGTGGACAACCACACATCAGGACGTGTCGACGTCGAGGAGAGGCCGCGTGAGCGCGGAGGGTACAACGGTCTGGGAACGCACGGCGGAGGTGCTGATCGAGCAGGTCAGCGACACCGTCTGGTCCTCGACCTTCCAGGACATCCAGGTCGACGCGCTCCACGACGACGTCCTGACGCTCGCGGTCCCCAGCCAGCTCGTTCGCCAGCGCATCGAGCAGCGGTACTTCACGCTCCTCGAGGCCGCGCTGACCGACGCCGGCTACCCGGAGATCCGCCTGATCCTCGAGGTCGAGATCGACGACCACCGGCCCGAGCCGAACGACGGGCTCACGGTGGACCTCACCCAGCACGAGGCCGCGCCCGGCGCTCGCTCGGAGCCCGCGACCCCCGTCACGGACGGCGACGACGTCACGCCCTCGGTCGGCCCCCGGCGCTACACGTTCGACTCGTTCGTGATCGGTCCGTCCAACCGCTTCGCGCACGCCGCTGCGCTGTCGGTCGCCGAGACGCCGGCGCGCAGCTACAACCCGCTGTTCGTCTACGGCGGCGCCGGGCTGGGCAAGACCCACCTCCTGCAGGCCATCGCCCAGTACGTGCGGGACAACTACCCGACGTACCAGGTGCGCTACATCTCCACCGAGACGCTGCTGAACGAGTTCGTCGACGCCATCCGCAAGAACGAGCAGCCCGACTTCAAGCGGCGCTACCGCGAGATCGACGTGCTGCTCGTCGACGACATCCAGTTCATGGAGGGCAAGGAGCAGCTCCAGGAGGAGTTCTTCCACACGTTCAACACGCTCTACGAGGCCCAGCGCCAGATCGTGCTGTCGTCGGACCGCCCGCCCGATGCGATCGCCACGCTCGAGGACCGGCTGCGCAGCCGCTTCAAGATGGGCCTGATCACCGACATCCAGCCGCCCGACTTCGAGACGCGCCTGGCGATCCTGCGCAAGAAGAACGAGCAGGCCGCCACGCCGGTGCCGGCCGAGGTGCTCAGCTACATCGCCGAGCACATCACCTACAACATCCGGGAGCTCGAAGGCGCGCTGATCCGCGTGAGCGCCTACGCCGCGCTCAACCAGACCGAGCTCACCGTGGACCTGGCGTCGGAGATCCTGGCCGACACGATCAGCTCCACGAAGCCCCGCCAGATCACCCCGGCGCTCATCCTGGCGGTCACCGCCGAGCGCTTCGGGTTGGACGTGGAGCAGCTGCAGAGCCGCAGCCGGACCCGCAACCTGGTGCACGCCCGGCAGATCGCCATGTACGTGTGCCGGGAGCTGACCGACCTGTCGTACCCGCAGATCGGTCGCGAGTTCGGCGGTCGCGACCACACCACCGTGATCCACGCCTACGACAAGGTCGCGGCGCTCATGCAGGAGAAGCACGAGACCTACGAGGACGTCACCGCCCTCATCCAGTCGCTGCTCGCCGAGCGGTGAGCCGCCGTCCACCGCGTCGCGCCGACCACACGGCGACCACGCTCCCGACGAGCCTCCACACGACACGTGCGCGGTGCACGGGAGGTGGATCGCGACGGGGAGGGGAGCGGGATCGCGCTGTGGGTGCTCGACCGTCCGCCGACGCTCGTGCACAGACGTGCGTGGAATTCCACGCGTGTCACGGGGACAGCGCTGGATGGCTGTGCACGGCCCAACCCAGATGTCACAAGGGCTGCGCTAGGTTTCCCACAATCCACAGGCCCAACTACTACTCCCACCTGTTTGACAACGAACACGGCAACAGCAGTGGGGAAAGCGAGTCACGGTGAAGTTCCGCTGCGAGCGAGACGTCCTCGTCGATGCGTTGGGCACCGCCGGGCGGGCCGCCACCAGCCGCGCCGCACTGCCGGTCCTGTCGGGTCTGCGTCTGTCGCTGGGCGGTGACCGCCTGAAGATCACGGGCAGCGACCTGGACCTCACGATCACCACGGAGCTGCAGGTCGCCGGTGGCGACGACGGCATCGCCGTGCTGCCCGCCAAGCTCGCCGTCGACATCGTGCGCAACCTCGAGCCCGGCGGCGTCGAGGTCGACACGTCGGGCGACCGCCCGAGCATCCGGGCCGGCCGCTCCGAGTTCTTCCTGAACGCGATCCCTGCGGACGAGTACCCCAACCCGCACGAGCCCGAGGGCGAGTCGGTCACGCTGCAGTCGGGTCACCTGGCCGAGGGTCTGCGCCAGGTCGTGGGTGCCGCCAGCTCCGACGAGTCGCGGCCCATCCTCACCGGCGTGCTGCTCGCTGCGGAAGAGGGCGGCCTGCGCCTTGTCTCCACCGACTCCTACCGGCTCGCCTACCGCGACCTGCCCGGCACCTCGCTGCTCGAGCAGGGCCAGCAGGTGCTGGTGCCGTCCCG
>JAEZAI010000479.1 GCA_023427825.1 Actinomycetes bacterium | reverse complement strand
GCGTAGATGTAGCCCATCGGGATCTTGTTGCCCACGCCCTCGGCCACCAGCGTCACGCCGATCAGCAGCAGGAACGACAGGGCCAGCATCTTCACGGTCGGGTGCTGGTTCACGAACCCGTAGATCGCCTTCGACGCGAACAGCATGATCCCCACTGCCGCCATCACCGCGACGATCATCACCGCCACGTAGTCCGTCATCCCGACCGCAGTGATCACCGAGTCGATCGAGAACACGGCGTCGAGCAGGAGCACCTGGCCGATCACGGACGCGAACGTCGGCGCCACCTTCTCGCTCGCGTGGTGCTCCTCGCCCTCGAGCTTGTGGTGGATCTCCATGGTGGCCTTGTAGATCAGGAACACGCCGCCACCGATGAGGATCAGGTCCTTGCCGGAGAACGACCGGCCCGCCACCTCGAACAGCTCCGCCTTCAGGCTGATCACCCAGCCGACGCCGAGCAGGAGCACCACGCGCATGGCACCGGCCGCGAGCAGACCCGTTCGTCGGGCCCGGTCCTGCTGGTTCTCGGGGAGCCGCGAGGCCAGGATCGAGATGAAGATCACGTTGTCGACGCCGAGCACCACCTCGAGGAAGAGCAGGGTGACGAGCGCCGTCCAGATCTCAGGGTTGCTGATCCACTCCACGGCGCCGCAGCGTAGGGGCGGCGGGTCCGCGGCGCCGATCGCCGACCACTCAGACCGGCGTCGGCCGGCGCGTCAGTCCGGGCGGTGCGTCGAGACGATCTGCGACAGGTCCCGCACCGCACCCCGCGACGCCGAGGTCGTCAGCGCGGCGTACGCCTGCAGCGCGACCGACACCGTGCGGTCCCGGTCGTGCGGCGTCCACGCCGCCGCGCCCCGCTCGAGCTCCGCCTCGTGACGGCGCGCCAGCTCGGCGTCGTCCACCGCCAGGCGGATGGAGCGGTTGGGGATGTCGATCTCGATCACGTCGCCCGTCTGCACCAGGCCGATCAGACCGCCCTCGGCGGCCTCGGGCGAGGCGTGGCCGATGCACAGGCCGGACGTGCCACCGGAGAAGCGGCCGTCGGTGAGCAGCGCGCACTCCTTCCCGAGACCCCGGCTCTTGAGGTACGTGGTCGGGTACAGCATCTCCTGCATGCCCGGACCGCCCTTGGGCCCCTCGTAGCGGATCACGACGACGTCGCCGGCGACGACCTCCTCGCCGAGGATCCCCTCGACGGCCGCGTCCTGGCTCTCGTACACGCGCGCCGGACCCGAGAAGCGCCAGATCTCCTCGTCCACGCCGGCGGTCTTGACGATGCAGCCGTCGGGGGCGAGGTTGCCGAACAGCACGGCGAGGCCGCCCTCGGAGGAGTACGCGTGCTCGACGTCGCGGATGCAGCCGAGGGCGCGGTCGGTGTCGAGGGAGTCCCAACGGGTGGACTGGCTGAAGGCGACCTGCGTCGGGATGCCGGCGGGCCCCGCCCGCCAGAACTCCTTGGCCTCGGCGGTGCACGTGGGACGGGCGATGTCCCACTGGTCCAGCGCGGCCGACATGGTCTCGGAGTGCACGGTCGGGGCCGCGGTGTCGATCAGGCCGGCGCGATCGAGCTCGCCGAGGATGGCGGGGATGCCCCCCGCGCGGTGGACGTCCTCGATGTGGTACTTCTCGGTCGCCGGGGCCACCTTGCAGATGTTCGGCAGCTCGCGGCTGAGCGCGTCGATGTCGGCCATGGTGAACGGGATCTCGCCCTCGTGCGCGGCGGCGAGCAGGTGCAGCACGGTGTTGGTGCTGCCGCCCATGGCGATGTCGAGGGAGATCGCGTTCGTGAAGGCCCGGCGGTCGGCGATCGAGCGGGGCAGCACCGAGTCGTCGTCCTTCTCGTAGTAGCGCCGGGCGATGTCGACGACGACCCGGCCGGCGCGGAGGAACAGCTGCTCGCGGTCGGCGTGGGTGGCGACGACCGTGCCGTTGCCGGGGAGGCTGAGCCCGAGCGCCTCCGTCAGGCAGTTCATCGAGTTGGCCGTGAACATGCCGGAGCAGGAGCCGCACGTGGGGCACGCCGAGCGCTCGACCTCGGCGACCTCCTCGTCGCTGACGTTCTTGTCGCCGGCCTTCTGCATGGCCGAGATGAGGTCGACCTTCACCTCGGTGCCGGCCAGGCGGGTCTTGCCGGCCTCCATGGGACCGCCCGACACGAACACCGTGGGGATGTTCAGCCGCATGGCGGCCATGAGCATGCCGGGCGTGATCTTGTCGCAGTTGGAGATGCACACGAGCGCGTCGGCGCAGTGCGCGTTGACCATGTACTCGACCGCGTCGGCGATGAGATCCCGGCTGGGGAGGCTGTAGAGCATCCCGCCGTGACCCATGGCGATGCCGTCGTCGACGGCGATCGTGTTGAACTCCTTGGCCACGCCGCCGGCCGCCTCGATCTCGCCCGCCACCAGCTGACCGAGGTCCTTGAGGTGCACGTGGCCCGGCACGAACTGCGTGAAGGAGTTGGCGACGGCGATGATCGGCTTGTCGAAGTCGTCGTCGGTCATGCCCGTCGCCCGCCACAGGGCTCGGGCACCCGCCATGTTGCGGCCGTGCGTGGTGGTGTGGGAGCGGTACTCGGGCACGTCGAGAGGCTATCGCCCGCACACATGGGGCCCGCAGCCGGGTTTCACCGACCCGGCCAGGCCGACGTCGACCCTGTCCTCTCGCTTGGTCATGCAGGGAGCGGAGACTCAGCGGGCGGGGGTGATGCGGGCGACGAGCTCCGGTTCCCGGCCCTCGATCATCCCGCCGGCCAGCCGGAGGCACCCCCACAGCACCCCCGCGCCGACCACTGGGCCCAGCAGGGCGACGGCGGCGGTGACGCCCGCGGACTGCGTCGACGCCCACCACACCAGGACCGCGACCGGCAACGACACCACGCTCAGCACGACCATGTCGGCGATCAGCACGAGAGAGGCCACGCAGCCCTGACCGGTGTCGCCCGCGGCGAAGGGGTTGGGGCTGTCGGGGACCGCGAACGGCGCCACCGTGGCCGACACCACCGAGGCGCCCGTCGCCAGCAGCACGGACCCCGCCGCGAGCAGCAGCGCCGCCGGCGCCCACTCCCACCCGCCGTGGATCGCCGCCAGCGCCACCACCAGCAGCAGCGCGAACGGGGTCATCGTCGCGATCGACGCCACCGCCTTGCCCCGGACGAGCGTGCGCCCGTCCGCGCCGGCCGCCACCTCCATCCACAGCGGCGGACCGTCGAAGCCGAACGCGTTCGACGACTCGAACAGGACGGCGAAGTGCAGCAGGCCGGCGGTGAGCACGATCCGCGAGTCGGGCGACCCGCCGAACAGCGGTCCGGCCACGAGCGCGCCCATGCCGAGCAGCAGCGCGACGACCGTGTTCACCGCCTCTCGTGGGGTTCGGGCCTTGGTCCGCATGGTCCGGGCCCCGACCGCGGTCGCCCGCCCCGGCGGCAGGAACCGCAGCAGCCCGGCGCGCACGCCGACACGCCCGGTCCGGACGGTCCGGGCGTCGGTGCCCGGCCGCACCGGGGCTGTGACCAGCCGACCGGTGGTCACGCCGTGGATCCACCACAGCACCGGCAGCCACACCACGGCGACCAGCACGTGCAGCGCCGCCGTCCCCGGGGCCGACGACGCCGTGGCCAGGGCCCGACCGAGCTGGCCCGGCGGCGTCCACGCGAACACGTCCGCCAGCCGCTCCCACCGCGCCCGGTCCCACGACTGGATCGCCCGGAGGCCCACCTGCGCACCGAACCACATGCCGACAGCGGCGAACGCCGCCAGCGTCTGGGCGACGTGGCGTGACCGTCCGTGCGCCAGCACGCCGAGCACGTTGGCGGCGGTGCGGCTGGCGAGCAGCAGCGTCGCCCACCACGCCACGACCGCAGCGGCCACCACCATCCGTCCGGCCAGGCTCGCCTCGCCGGCGAAGCCCAGGTAGAGCCCAACGCCCGACAGGCCGGCGAGCAGCGACGGCGGCCCCACCAGCGCCGCGGTCAACGCCGCGGCCCCCAGGCGCTGCGGCCCGATCGGCTCGGACGCCAAATTGCGGAGGTCGATCGTGGTCTCCACGCCTGCCGCGGCCGACAGGAGGGCGATGCCCGCCACGATCACGGGTAGCAGGATCACGACGACCAGGTCGCCGTTGGCGAACGACCGGCCCACGCCGGCGAACGCGGCCAGGCCGAACAGACCGAGCACGGTCGAGGCGACGAGCGAGGTCCACGTCTGGAGCCGCAGCTGCATGCGACCCCGCAGGCCGTTGCGCAGCAGGTTCCACTTGAGCGACGCCAGGGACCGGCACGCCCGGGCGAGCGACACCTCGCCGGTCGTCACGGCGTCGACGACCGGTCGGAGTCGATCGGGCCGGGACCGGGAGCGGAGCCCGGTGCGGCGGGTGTGCCCGGAGCGCCCGATCCGCCCGCGAGCCAGTCGAGGTCGTCGCCCTCGATCGGCCGGGCGCCGACCATCTGGATGAACGCGTCCTCCAGGCGCCGACCGGCGCGCACCTGGTCGATCGGTCCCGCAGCGAGCAGGCGGCCCGTCGCCATCACCGCCACGTGGTCGCAGAAGCGCTCGACCAGGTCCATGACGTGGCTCGAGAACACGACCGTCCCGCCCGCGGCTCGGTAGCGGTCGAGCAGCCCCCTGATCGTCACGGCCGAGACGGGATCGACGCCCTCGAACGGCTCGTCGAGCAGCAGGACCGCCGGCCGGTGCAGCAGCGCGCACGCCAGCGACGTCTTCTTTCGCATGCCGTGGCTGTAGCTGCCGATCAGCTCGGCCGACGCCTCGGCCAGGCCGAGCACCGACAACAGCTCGTCGCTGCGGCGCTCCACCTCGTCGCGGGCCAGGCCCCGGAGCTCGCCGAGGTGGCCGAGCAGCTCACGTGCGGTCAGGCGGTCGATCAGGTGCAGCGGGTCGGGCACCACGCCGAGCAGACGACGGACCGCCACGGGCTCCGCCCAGGTGTCGTGCCCGGCGATCCACACCTGGCCCCGGTCCGGTCGCTGGAGTCCGGACGCCATCCGCAGCGTGGTGGTCTTGCCGGACCCGTTGGGGCCGACGAGGCCGAAGAAGCTCCCCACCGGCACGTCGAGATCCAGCGACCCGACGGCGGTGCGGTCGCCGAAGTCCTTGCCGAGGCCCCGCGTCACGAGCGCCGGCCACCCCGGCACGGGCGCGGTCGTCCCCTCGGCCGCGTCGGGAGAGGCACCCGACCCACCGGGTGGACGTCGCCTCACGAGTTCGGTGCCTCGACGCGCACGCAGGCCGACTTGGGCACCGACACGTCCACGCCGCCGGCGCGGACCTGGGCGACGATGCAGCGCTCCGTGAACCCCGACCACCAGCCCTCGGGCTGGAAGCGTATGAACGACAGGTCGGCCGTCGCCCGCACGTTCACGAAGTCGGGCTGGTCGCGCACCTGCTGCGCCACGCTGCCGTCCTGCTGGACCCCGGCGTTGAAGGCCAGGAAGTCGTCGGGGGTGGCGCCCTCCAGGAGCGCGCGGAGCTCCTCCGCCCGGGCCTCGGTGTCCGACGTGGCGGCGCTGTCGGCCATGAGCTTGGCCACGACCACGAGGATCACGACGACCAGGACGAGGGCGCCCACGATCGTGATGCCCCGGTGGTCGGCCATCCACCCGAGCACGCCGCCGCGCCGCTGTCGCTTCGATCGGGTCCGCCGGGCCATCGCCGCATGATCGCACGGTCCCGGGCCGATGCGACGGAGCACCCCTCCGGCCGGCGACGGGAGCGGCGTTCCGATGCTCGCGGGGACGGCCGCAACGGCGGCGCCCCGGTCCCGTCCGCATGAGAGGCTCTCCTCCATGTCGACACCGACGGGATCCGAGGGGCTCCGGGTCGGCGAACGCCTGGACGAGGCGGGCGCCCGGACCGGCGAGCCGGCGCTGGTCGACCCGGCCGACCTGACCACCCACGGCGTGATCGTGGGCATGACCGGCTCGGGCAAGACGGGACTGGCGGTCGCGCTCATGGAGGAGGTGCTGCTCTCCGGGGTGCCGGTGCTGGCCATCGACCCCAAGGGCGACCTGACGAACCTGCTGCTGACGTTCCCGGAGCTGCGGCCCGACGACTTCGCCCCCTGGGTGCCCGACGGGTCCGACCCGGCCCAGGTGGCGTCCACGTGGCGCGACGGACTGGCCGACTGGGGCATCGGGCCCGAGCGGGTCGCCGAGCTGCGGACGAAGGTCCGGATGGGCGTGTACACGCCTGGATCCACCGCAGCGACGCCGTTGGACGTGGTCGGCTCGCTGGGCGCCCCTGCCGGTGCCGACGGGTCGGTGCCAGAGGCCGAGGCGGTCGAGGCCGAGGTGCAGGCGATCACCTCGGGACTTCTCGGACTCGTGGGGGTGGAGGGCGATCCGCTCGCCAGCCCGGAGCACCTCCTCGTCGCCAACATCGTCCACGCCGCCTGGAGCGCGGGCGAGTCGCTCGACCTGGCCACGCTGCTGCAGCGGATCCAGCACCCGCCCATGCGCCGGCTCGGCGTGATGGAGCTCGACACGGTCATCGGGCCCGACGCCCGCACCAAGCTGGCGGTCCGACTCAACGGCATCCTGGCGGCGCCGGGGTTCCAGGACTGGTTCGGCGGCGCGCCGCTCGACCCGCAACGCCTGCTCTTCGCCGACGACGGCCGCCCGTCGCTCGCGGTGATCGCCATCTCGCACCTGTCCGACGCCGAACGCCAGCTCGTGGTGAGCCGGGTGCTGGCGTCGGTGATCCGGTGGTTCCGCGGCCAGCCCGGCACCGACCGCCTCCGCGCGCTCGTCTACCTGGACGAGGTGGCCGGCTACGCCCCGCCGACCGCGCAGCCCGCCACCAAGGCGCCCATCCTGACCATCCTCAAGCAGGCCCGGGCGTTCGGCGTGGGCATGGTCCTGGCCACCCAGAACCCCGTCGACCTGGACTACAAGGCCATGTCCAACGCCGGCACCTGGATGGTGGGCCGGCTCCAGACCGAACGCGACAAGGCGCGCCTGCTCGAGGGCATGGCGCCGGCCGCCGGCGGGGTCGACGTGGCGGCGCTCGACGCGTCGATCACCGCGCTCGGCAAGCGGCAGTTCCTCTGGCACCGCACCGGGTCCGACGTGCCCGTGCGGTTCGGCTCCCGGTGGGCGATGTCGTACCTGCGCGGCCCGGTCACCGGCGCCCAGCTCTCGCTGCTGCCGGACCGGGAGGAGGTCCCGGTGGCCGCCTCGACGGCGGCACCGGCGCCGGCCGCTTCGCCCGCTCCCGACGCGGCTGCTGGCGTCGACGCGGCTCCCGGGGTCGACGCGGCTCCCGGCGT
>JAEZAI010000411.1 GCA_023427825.1 Actinomycetes bacterium | reverse complement strand
TTCCTGATGATGCTCGTGCTGTACGGCCTGCGGATCCTGCGGGCCACGCCCAAGTTCGTGAAGGGCGTGATCGCGGCCACGTTCGGCATCGCCGTCGTCTACGGCGTCATGCTCATCGCCAACCTGTTCGGCGTGGGCGAGGGCTTCTGGACCAGCGGGTCGCCGCTCGGGATCGTCATCAGCCTGGTGGTCGTCACGGTCGCCGCGCTGAACCTGATCCTGGACTTCGACTTCATCGAGCGCGGCACGCAGCAGGGCCTCCCCCGCTACATGGACTGGTACGGCGCCTTCGGCCTGCTGGTCACGCTCGTGTGGCTGTACCTGGAGATGCTGCGGCTGCTCGCCCGTCTCCGTCAGTGAGCCGAGTTCGACCGCACCGACGATTCTGACCACCGGGAATCGCGCTCCACGCGGTTCCCGGTCACCGGAATCGTCGGTGGCGCGTGAGCCGCGCCGTTCGTCAGCTGCCGGTCGTGCTCCAGTGCCATGGTTCGGACGGCAGGTTGTAGAAGCCGTAGCGGGCCGCGTTGGCCTTGAGCCACACGAAGGCCGGATCCGAGCGTGACGTGATCAGGCGACCGTTCGACTGGAGGTCCAAGGCCAGCCCGCGCTCATGCATGGACGTGCCCGGGCGCGCCGTCGGCGGGGTGCACTGCGACGCGGGCATCTGGTAGATCGCGTAGTCCGACGTGCCGCAGTGGGCCCGGCGCAGCGTGATCTGCTCGGCCGGGTCGCGGAACCCGCCCCCGCTGAGGTTGATGCCTGCGGCCTTCGCGGCGGCGATCAGTGCCGAGACCTGCCCGGCGATCGACTTGTGCACCCAGATGCCACCGGCCTTGGTGACGTCGGACCACGTCACCAGTCCGGGCACCTTCACCGGCGGCGTGGTGGTCGGGGTGGACGGCTTCACCGTGGTGGTGGGCGCCTTGGGAGTGGTGGGCGAGCTGGGCGTGGTGGTGGTCGTGCCGGTCGACGGCCTGGTCGCGCCGACCGGCGTGCCGGCGGCCGGCGCGGAGGCGGGACCGCTCGACCGCAGTGCCACCTCCTGCGCGGTCATGTCCTTCGCTGCCGCGGAGTCCACGGCCTTGAGCGCGGCGGCCTCGGCCAGCTTCCGGTCGAGGCGGTCGTCGAGCTGCGAGGCCAGCCGGGACTGCTCGGCGCGAGCCGACCGCAGCGACGCGACCTCGTCCTGAGCGGCGTCCACCTGGACCTGCGCCTCGCGGGCGGCGGCGTCGGCGGCGGCACGGTCCTGGTCGGCGACGGCCTTGGCGGCGACCATCGTGTCGACCACGCGCCGACGGCGTTCGGCGACGATCTCGAGCACGTCGGTGGCGTAGGCCGCGTCCTTCGTCTCGGAGATCGACATCGTGCTCAGCGCGTCCTGGGCCGGCGGTCGGACGAACGCCTCGACGGCGTACGAGCGGACCTGGTCCGCCGCCTCGTCCGCCGATCGCCGCGCCTCGTCCGCCTTCGCCGTGGCGGCTGCGGCGGCGAAGTTGGCGGCGTCCACGCGGGACTGGGCCTCGGCTGCGGATGCCTCGGCGGCGCGGATCCGCGCGTCGAAGCCGGCGACCTCCGCCCGGACCTGGTCCAGGCTGGCGCTCAGCACGTCGGTGGTGTCCGCTGCGGCCGGCGCTGTCGTCGGCGCTGTCGCAGCTGTCGTCGGCGCCGTCGCTGCGGTCGTGGAGGGGGCGGTGGTGGTGGAGGTCCCCTTCCCGCCGCCCTGCGCGTCGGCCACGCCGGGCACGAACACCACAGCGGCCAGGACCGGGATCAGGGTGGTCAGGGCCGCCGCGGCGACGGACCGGGACCGGGATCGTCCGCTCTGGCTCCTGCGCACCACGGAAGGATCAACGTCTCGACGCGCAGCCACGTTGACACCATCGGCATGTGGACGGGCGCGTTGAAGAACGCGTGGTGGTCGGGCGTCACCCACGGGCCCGACCCTGAGAGGTCGGACAGGCAGCCGGCGTGGCTCAGCCGCCCAGCAGGTTGCCGAGCATGCCGCCGCCCGAGGACTGCTGCTGGTTCTGCTGGGCGCCGCCCTCGACGACCGACTCCGACGGCTGGACCATCACGTAGCCCTGGCCGCCGAAGGCCATCTGGATGAGCTCCCCGGTGCCGCCGCGGAGCATCGACTTGAGGCCGCCGGTGTCGACGCGCACGTCCATGGAGACACCGGAGGTCCAGAGCACGACCGCCTCGGCGTCCGCGCACGTCGGCGCGCCGGACACGTCCAGGCACACCGGGTCGCCCTTGGTGGTGACCGCCACGTAACCGGTCCCCCTGAGGCTCACGTTGAACATGCCGCCGGCCATCATCGAGGCGCGACCCGCGTTCACGCGGTGGATGTCCCACTCGATCGAGGACGAGAACGCCAGGACGTTGTTGCCGTTCACGGAGACCATGTCGTTCTCCAGGTAGAACAGCTGGATCTCCGAGGCGAGGTCGGCGACGAACAGCTCGCCGGTGCCCTCGCAGACCATCATGTTCACGCCCTCGCCGGTCAGCTTCGACTTGAGCATCTTGTTGAGACCGCCCGAGCCGGTGTTCGTGAACCGGACGTCGCCCTGGTAGGCGACCATCGAGCCGAGCTTGGCGTTCACGGGCCCGTACTGCATCTGGATCTTCAGCATCTTCTTGTTCTGGAGCGTGAACGGATCCTGTCCGGTGGTCTCCGCGTACTCCGTGAAGAGCGAACCGTGGATGGGCATGGCGGTTCTCCTGTGCAGCAGGTTGGTGGCGAGGGTTCTCCCTTCGTCACGGTAGCGGCGGGGTGCGCCGAGCGGCGCGTACCACCGGTCGGTGACCGGGATCCGTCGGCGGATCCGTCAACGGAAGTCACGCGACGGAGTCCCGACCGCGACCTGCAGCGGCGCCACGTGGTGCGCGACCACGTTGACGACCCCGTCGGGGCTGCGTTCGAGCTTGCCCCGGACCACGAGCGCGGCCGCCGAGCGCAGGACCGTGCGGAACCGGCTCCAGCAGCCGATCGAGCACACCACGTTGATGAGGCCGGTCTCGTCCTCGAGGTTGAGGAACGTCACGCCCGACGCGGTGGCCGGACGCTGGCGGTGCGTGACCACACCGGCCACGCGCACGATCGTGCCGTCGAGCTCGTCGCGCAACGTGGCCGCGGGCAGGACGCCCTCGCCGTCGAGCCGCTCCCGCAGGAAGCGCGTGGGGTGGCCGCCCGGCGAGACGCCCGTGGACCACAGGTCGGCGACCGACTCCTCCCACTCGTCCATGCCCGGCAGTCGCGGCGCCTCCATGCCCACGACCATCCCGGGCAGCCGGTCCGCCCCGGCCCGGGCCGCGGCACGGGGGGTCCTGAGGGCCCGGCGGGGGTCTAGCGGGCGGCCGTCGCCGTCGTCGAAGCAGCCGAACGCCCCGGCGGTGGCGAGCGCCTCCATCTGCGCGGTGCTGAGGCGGACCCGCCGGGCCAGGTCGCCGACGTCCGCGTAGGGCCGGCCCTCGGCGATCTCGGCGGCCAGCTCGTCGCCGATGCCGCGCACCGACGAGATGCCCAGCCGCACCGCCGGTCCGCCCCACCCCCACGTGGCCGGGTCCGCGTGGTCGCGCACCCGCTCCGCCACCGTTCTGTTG
>JAEZAI010000404.1 GCA_023427825.1 Actinomycetes bacterium | reverse complement strand
GTGGCGATGGGCAAGGACTTCGCCCGCCGCTGGGTGCACAACGGCTTCGTCGAGGTCGGCGGGGAGAAGATGTCGAAGTCGCTCGGCAACTTCACCAACCTGCTCGACCTCATCGACGACCACGACCCCCGGGCGTACCGACTGCTGGTGCTGCAGTCCCACTACCGCTCGCCGGTGGAGGTCACGGCCGCGACCGTGACCGAGGCGGAGTCCGCGCTGTCCCGGCTGGACGCGCTCGCCCGCCGCGTGGCCGACCTGCCGGATGCGGAGCCCGACCCGAGCGTGCTCGCCGACTTCGTGAGCGTCATGGACGACGACCTGGGCACGCCCCAGGCGATGGCGCAGGTGTTCGGACTGGTGACCCGGATCAACACGTTGCTCGACGCGGGGGACAGGGCGGCCGCTGCGCCGCTCGCGGCCGCCTGGTTCTCGGTGCTCGGATCGATGGGTCTGGTGCCGCAGGATCCGGCCGGGGACGAGGTGCCCGACGACGTGGCCGAGCTCGCCGCGGCGCGGGACCGGGCCCGGGCCGACAAGGACTGGGGCACGGCCGACGCGCTGCGCGACGAGCTGGTCGCACTCGGGTGGGTGGTCGAGGACTCGGCCGCCGGCACCGTCGTCCGCCGGGCCTGACTCGGCGAGACCGACCCGGCGAGACCGACCGGCGAGACCGACCGGTCGTCACCGCCCGACGGGCGTCTCCAGCGGCCCGGACGCGACACGGCCGGCCGGGACGCTGGTCCCGACCGGCCGCGGTGGCGCAGTTCAGTTCAGGCAGTGCAGATGATCAGGAGACGCAGCCGTCCTCGAGGATCACCGGCGGCAGCCCGGCGCTGGCGGAGTCGCACGGGTCCTGGGCGGGCTTGACCCACTTGCTGCCCTCGGCCTGCAGGATGAACGCGCCGTCGATCTGGCCGTTGGTCCAGCTGCCGGCGGCCCAGCCGTCGGCGCACACGAAGCCCGTCACCTTCTCGCCCGAGCCGAGCGCGGTCGTCAGGGCGGCGGCGGTGCACTGCACGCCCGAGGCGGCCGTGGTCGTCGTCGCAGAGGTCGTGGTGGTCGTGGCCTCGCACACCTTCTTGCCGGCGGCCGCGTCCTCCTTGAGCTTCGCCTCGGTCTGGGGACCCAGCTCGCCGGCGGGGGTCAGGCCCGCGGCCTTCTGGAACTCGAGGATGGCGGCGTCGGTCGCCGGGCCCATGATCCCGTCGATGGCGCCCTTGTAGCAGCCCACGGCTGCCAGCTCGGACTGCTCCTCCTTGTCGAACCGCACGGTCGTGGCGCTCTTGCCCTTGGCGGTCGTGGTGGTCTCCGACTTCTCGGTGGTCGTCGTGTCGGACCCGGAGTCGTCGTCGCTGGAACAGGCGACGGCGAACAGTGCGACCGCGGCCAGCAGTGCGGCGACGGCGGCTCGGGTCGTTCGGGTGGTCGAGGCGCGGGACATCGGTGTCTCCTCCTGGGACGTGCGCGTCGGGATCGGCGCGGCGGGCGAGCTTACGGTCGCCCTGAACCAGGTTCGGGGACCCGAGGGCCCGTACTGCCGGCGGTCAGTACCGGCTGGCGGTCCATGCCTCGGCGCCGAGGTTGATGCACGGGAACGGGCACGGGTCGGGCGGGTCGAACTGCACGAACGACCACAGCGCGACGTGCTCGCCGGCCACGTGCAGCTGGACCGGGATGACCTGGCGGACGTCGGGGTCGAACGGATCGGGGAACGGCGCCAGGTCCTGCCCCGCCGTCCACGTGCCGTCGTGGCGGTACACCTGGACGTGCCCGACCGTGACCGGCTCGTGCCCGGGCTCCGACGAGGTGATCTGGGTCATCCGGGACGACACCGCCAGCACCTCGCCGTCCATCGCGATCACGGCACCGAAGAGGTACCCCGCTCCGGTGTCCGGGACCGCCGGGTCCGGGTCGATGGTCTGCTCGACGGCGAAGCCCGAACCGGTGTCGGCCCAGACGTCGACGCCGATCACACCTGGCACCGCTGCGAACGACGACATCACCAGCCGGTCGACGGTCGCCCCGTCTTCGACCGCGATCGCAGCCGACCGCTGGTACGCGACGCCGTCGCCGAGGGTCTGCCCGAGCGCCCAGCCGCCGGGCCCGTGCCGGTAGATCTGCACGAGCGGCCCGGCACCCGCGCCGCCCGCGATGATCGCGAGCAGGTCGCCGTCCAGGGCGATGCCGGCGCCGAACTCGGCGCGCCGCTGCTCGTCCCACGTCGGGTCCGGCTGCAGCGTGGTGTCGAGCGCGACGGTCACGGCGTTCCCCGTCCGCTGCACCGAGTAGATCAGCACCGGCGCGTCGCCGGTCTCGCCGGGCGGGCGGCGCACGACCAGCCAGTCGTCGGTCATGTCGATCACCTCGAATGGCCACGGCACGGTCGTCGACCCGGCCTCGACCCAGGTCCCGCCGTCGAGCACGTAGAACGTCGCGCCGTCGTAGGTGGGCACGGCCAGGATCGACTCACCGATCGGACTCCGGGTGCCACCGTACTCGAGCGGGATCGTCTGCGGCGTGCCGAGCGTGCCGCCCCCCGGGCCGGTCCGCGGGAAGAGCGCGAGCTCGGAGGTGCCCGTGGAGGTCGCCCGGTCCCACGTGTTGCGCACCGTCGCGAACCAGCCGTCGCTCGTCCACGCCCCGAGGTGGTCGACGGTGCCCGTCGCGTCGTCCACTCGGGCGAGCCTGGTGGCGTGCCACGACGGTCCCGGCGGAGGCCCGCCGGGATCAGGGCCGCACGCCGCTGCCAGCAGCGCGAGTCCGAGCACTGCCGCGCACGCCGTGCGGCGGCGGGTTCGTGCCGAGCGTCGGTCCATGTCGCCCCCCACGGGTCCCGGCGCAGCGCCGCGACCACGTTGCCCCCTCGGTTACCCACCGGTAACATACCGATCGGTCACCCTGACGCCGGCTCGCGGAACCCCGCCCGGCTCCGTCATCGAACCACACAGGACGGTCACCATGAGCGGAAACTTCTCCCTCGAGCTGAACGAGGACCAGCTCCAGATCCAGAAGTGGATCCACGACTTCGCAGAGGACGTCGTCCGCCCCGCCGCCGAGGAGTGGGACGAGCGCGAGGAGTTCCCGTGGCCGATCGTCGAGGAGGC
>JAEZAI010000401.1 GCA_023427825.1 Actinomycetes bacterium | reverse complement strand
GACGCCGAGCCGCTCATCTGGGCGACCGGGCTGCGCAACCCGTGGCGCATCGACATCGACCCGGCCACCGGCGACCTCTGGATCGGCGACGTCGGCCAGAACGAGTTCGAGGAGGTGGACCGCCTGGCGGCGTCCGACGGCGGCGGCCGAGGAGCGAACCTGGGCTGGGACCTCTTCGAGGGCGACGAGCGCTTCCGCGACCCCGACCCGGCGCCGGGCGCCGCCAGCGCCGGCCCGTTCGTGGCGCCGGTCCTGACGTACTCCCACGACGACGGCTGCTCGATCACCGGCGGCGTGGTGGTCCGCGACCCACGGCTCCCAGCGCTCGACGGTGGGTTCCTCTACGGCGACTTCTGCCAGCCGTGGGTGCGCGCGGTGCGAGTGGCCGACGACGGGAGCGTGCAGACCGCCGATCTGAATCTGGACGTCGGGTCCGTGGTCTCGTTCGCCCGAGGGCCCGACGACGAGGTGTACGTCGTCAGCCTGGACGGCTCGATCGGCCGCCTCGACCCCGCCTGACGCGCCCCCTGCCTCTGTTCCCGAGGAACCGGGGCGAACACCCCAGGAACTGGGAACAGAGCGGGCGGGGACGGGCCGGCGTCAGTTCGAGAGGGTGGGGTCCTTCTCCATCTCGTCGAGCTGGGCGGCGATGAGGTCGCGCACCCGCTCCTTGAGCGAGTTGACGTCGTCGAGCGTCATGCCCTCGGTGCTCACCGGCTCCATCACGTGCACCGCGGCGTTGGCACGGCCGAAGCGCCAGTCGTGCTTGCGCAGCGCCTCCTTGGTCCCGTGCACGGCGAGGGGCAGGATCGGCACCTGCGTCTCGATCGCCAGCCGGAACGCGCCGTCCTTGAACTTGCCGAGCTCACCGTCGGCGGCACGGGTGCCTTCCGGGAAGATCATGATGCAGACCTTCTTCCTCAGGTACCACTTGCAGCGGTCCATGGCCTTGGACGCCGAGTCCTTGTCGCCGCGGTCGAGCTTGATGTCCCCCGCGAGGTACATGAGCCAGCCGGCGATCGGGATCTTGAACATCTCCTTCTTGGACAGCCACTTCATCTCCCACGGGAGGTGGCTGATCAGGAGGATGTCCACGAACGACTCGTGGTTGGCCACGACCACGTACGGATTGCGCGGGTTGGCCGGCAGGTCGCCCGTCACCCGGAAGTGCCACATGGGCGTGAGCTTCTGGTGCAGCACCGGCATCTTCCGGTACAGGTAGCCCGACCAGTAGTGCGTGCGATCGAACGGCAGCGTGACCACGTAGGTGACGACGATCAGCGGGATGAAGACGATCACGCTGAACGCGAACGCCAGCCAGGACCACACGGACCAGATGGTGTCCGAGAGCGTCGGGCGCGGGGCCCGCACCTCGGCGGGGCCGTCGGACGAGCCGTCGGCGGAGGGAGAAGAGCCGGCCATGGGTGAACACTACGCGCCGCTGGAGCCGCCGAGGTCAGCGGCGCAGTCGGTCGTGGCCTGAGCCCCGCTCAGGTCAGCGAGTAGCGGTAGACGTTGGTCTCCCGGGGCTCGAACCCGATGCGCTGGTAGAGCCGGTTCGCGGCCTCGCGGCTGGGACGCGAGGTGAGGTCGACGGTCTTCGCGCCCAGCGAGCGGGCCATCTCGAGCGCCTGCCGGTTGAGCGCCTCGCCGACCCCTCGTCCCCGTGCGTCGCCGTCCACGACGACGTCCTCGATCCAGGCGCGGACGCCGGTGGGGATGGGGAACACGACCAGCGTCATGGAGCCGAGCACGGTGCCGTCGTCGTCGCGGGCGAGGAGCAGATGGCACGCGTCCGAGGCCACGATCGCGCCCAGCGCGTCGGCGTCGGGCGGCGGCGACGAGCTCGACAGCTGGGGGATCAGGCGGCCCATCGCGGCCACCAGATCGTCGTCGACGGCGGTGCACGTCTCGATCCGCATGGCCGCCGACGCTACCGCCGGCACGTGCCGGAGGGCGCCGGTGGGAGCCCGCGACCGCGCCGGTAGGGTGAGCTGATGGGGAACCTGGAGTGGACGGACGGGGCGGCGGCCCACCGTCGAGAGCGGGAACAGGGCCACAGCGGCCGGGAGCGGGAACAGGGCCACAGCGGACCGGTCCTGGTCGCCGCGTTCGAGGGCTGGAACGCCGCGGGCGACGCGGCGACCGGCGCGGTCGAGCACATGTGGGAGCGCTGGGACGCGACGACGCTCGCGTCGATCGATCCCGAGGAGTTCTACGACTTCACCACCACGCGGCCCCACGTCCGCCGTGACGACAGCGGCCGCCGCACGATCGACTGGCCCGCCAACGAGTTCGGCTGGGCGGAGCCCGACGGGACCGACGGCGTGGTCCTGCTCCGCGGCGTCGAGCCGCAGCTGCGGTGGCGGACGTTCTGCGCCACCGTCCTGGAGGTGGCCGACGAGCTCGGCTGCGCCTGGGTGCTGACGGTCGGCGCGCTGCTGGCCGACGTGCCCCACACCCGGCCGACGCCCGTGTTCGGGACCGCCGAGGACCCCGCGCTCGGCGGCCGCCTGGCGCTGGGACCGTCCGAGTACCAGGGCCCCACCGGCATCCTCGGCGTGCTGCAGGGCGAGTGCGCGACGCGAGGGATCCCCTCCGCCTCGCTGTGGGCAGCGGTGCCGTCCTACGCACCGTCGGCGCCGTCGCCCAAGGCGGCGGTCACCCTGGCCGCCCGGACCGTCGGCCTGCTCGGCACGACGATCGCCACGAGCGTGCTCGACCTGGCCAGCCTGAGCTACGAGCGCCAGCTCGACGAGCTGGTCGCCGAGGACGACACCACCTTGGAGTACGTCCACCTGCTCGAGCGCCAGCACGACGCCTCGGAGCCGAGCGACGGCGTCGTTCCCAACGCGGACCAGCTGCTCGACGAGGTGGAGCGCTTCCTCCGCGAGCAGTGATGCAGGCGACGACCATGCGGTCAGGCGTCGAAGCAGCCGTCCAGGAACTCCATGAGCGCCGGGGTGACGACCGTGTCGGTCGGCGCGCCGATGTCGACCGAGACCTCGGCGTGGTCGAGGGAGCGAGCGTCTACGACCTTGACCGGCACCTCGGCGGATCGCAGCGCGTGGGCGAACTCGACGTGGAGGTCGAGCCGCATGTCCGGTCCCCGGGCGGCGATGAAGAAGTCCGGGATGCCCCGGTCGGCGGCGACGTGGCGCATCGGTGACGCCTCTGTCCACGTCGTCGGGTCGTCGCCGAATGCGTCGAGGTAGACATCGTGGACGAAGGGGTCCGGGTGGGTCGCTCCAGCGGTGACGTCGTAGCCCTCTCCATCGATCGATCCGGCGCACCGCAGCGCGTCCAGGCCGAGGCCGTGTTCGCCGAGGAACCTCGGGTCGGTCGCAACGGCGGCGACGATGCCGCCGCCGGCGCTGTGCCCGAGCACCGCGATCCGCCGACGGTCGATACCGAGTTCTTGGGCGTGCTCGATCAGCCAGCTGATCGCCGTCGCCACATCCCCGTCGTGCACGGGGTACTGCGGCGCCGGCGGCACAGCAGCTGCGTCCGTGAGTCGGTAGTTCACGCTGGCGAGGACGTACCCCGCCTCGGTGAAGAGGCGCACCTTGTCACCGATGTGGTCGGCCTTGTCCCCGCCCGTCCACGCGCCGCCGTGCACCCACACCACCAGTGGTCGGTCCGAGCAATCACCTTCCGTCGCCGCAGGTCGGTGGACATCGACGCTCGTCAGCGCCGCGGGCACGCCGGGAAGCTCCGCGTACCGCTCGGTCGATGACGTGCCGCACTGCTCGGTCGACACGTCGATGCTCGACGCGTCCCGGCCGCCGCATCCGGTCACGACGAGAACGGCCACGAGCAGGGACGTACGGATGCTCCGTCCTCCGCCGCGACGATCCGTCGAGGAGGCACCCGACCCGGACGTGGTCATGGGATTGTGCTCGGCAGGTCTGGCCGAGCGATCGCTCAGCTGAGCGCCTTGGCCTTCAGCGCGTCGTACTCGGCCTGATCGATCGCACCCGAGTCGAGCAGCCGCTTCGCCTGCTCGATCTGGTCCGCTGGTGACCCTCCGCTGCCGGCGACCTGCTGCACGTACTCGTTGAACTGCTGCTGAGCTTCGGCCTGTGCGTTCATGTTGCGCTTGGCCATGTCGTTGCCCCGGACGATCAAGTAGATCAGCGCGGTGATGAACGGGATGAAGATCAGGAAGACGACCCAGACGGCCTTCGCCCAGCCGCTCTCCTCGTGATCCCGGAACAGATCCCCGAGGATGCTGAACAGGATCATGAAGTACATGACCATGAAGAAGATGACCAGGGTGGTCCAGAGGATCTCACCAAGGTTCACGTCGGCCAGGATCATCGTTCACTCCCGAGTTCCACCGAGCGCCGAGCGGCCCGGTTGAGATCGCTTGTCTACATCACGGTCGTCGGTCGTCATGGCATCGTCGGCTGGATGCTTGGCGACGGGTCTCGGAGCGGTCGAGCCAGCCATCCGCCATTCTCTCGCCGTCGATGCCGCGACACCGCGGGCGAACGGCTCCGACGGTCAGGCGGTGTCGGGTCCTCCCGGCTCCTCCGGCTCCCCGTCCCACACGCTCTCTCGGGGCAGGTCGTAGAGCACGTCGACCTCCTCTCCGCGCAGCGCGGCGAACGCGTGAGGGCCCCAGTGCTCCACGCCGGCGGTGGGCGTCGGCAGGTCGTCGGGACTGAACCACCCCACGTCGAGCGTCTCGAGCGGGTGGCCACGGAGCTCCCCGCCGACGGCCCGGCACAGGAACACGAGCGAGTAGAGCGGGATGCGGGTGAAGCCCAGGCGGAGGCCGTCGAACACGCCGAGCAGCCGCTCGACGACCACCTCGATGCCGGTCTCCTCCCGCACCTCCTTCACGGCGACCTCGCTGGCCGAGTAGCCGATGTCGGCCCAGCCCGTCGGGTACAGCCAGATGCCCGAGTCGGCTCGCTGCAGCAGCAGGATCTCGCCGCGGTCGTTGCCGACGACCGCGCCGACCGCCACCTTGGGCGTGACGTAGCCGGGAACTCCCTCGCCGACGACGCGCATCCACTCGTCGACGCTGGAGCGCACGGTGCCCTCGGGGTGGGCGTGGCCACGCGCCGCCCGGATCTCCGCAGCGACGTGCAGCACCTCTTCGTAGCGCTCCCTCTCGTAGAGGTTGGTGGAGAAGGCCAGGCCGGTCCGGGCGATGCCGGCGAGCGCCTCGCTCCAGCGCACCAGGTCGGTCTCGGTCACGCCGTCGGCGACCGGGGATCGCTCGTCCTCCACGGACAGGAACCTACCCGGCGCCGTCCGGACGACCGCCGTTCGCGTCAGGCGACGGGCTCGAGCGCGTGAAGGAGCGCCCGGCGGATCTCCTCCTGGTGGTCCGCGTCGACGATCTTCGAACCGTTGCTCGACACCACGTAGAACGCGTCGACCACGTCCGCGCCCATCGTGTGGATCTTGGCGGTGCGCACGTCGACGTTCAGGTCGGTGAGCGCTCGGGTCAGCCGGTAGAGCAGGCCGATGCTGTCGGCACCGACCACCTCGAGCACGGTCGCGTCCGCGCTCGCGTCGTTGTCGAAGCGCACGGCGTGACCCAGCTGGTGGATGCCGGGACGCCGGCGGGCGCGGTGGGTGCGGATGCGCTCGTCGAGCCGCGCCTGGATCGCCAGCCGGCCCTCCAGCACCTTGGCCACGTCCTCGCCGACCCGGTCCCAGGGGATCATCCCGCTCGGGCCGGCGTCCACGCGGAACTCGTCGAGCGCCACGCCGTCCTCGGAGTGGAGGGCGGCGCTGACGACGTCGAGCCCGTGCAGGGCCAGCACGCCGGCGACGCGGTGGAAGACGCCGGGCCGGTCGGGGCAGACGACGGTGATCGAGTCGTCCTGGGCCAGGAACTGCACGCCGCCCTTGCGGAGCAGCTCGCGCTGCGCCTCGGACGGGAACGGGTCCGACACCACCTCGTCCACGCGCTCGCCGTTGAGGAGCTTGGCCGTGCGGTTCGCGAGCTGGTCGACGAGCTGCGCCTTCCACTCGCTCCAGGCGAGCGGGCCGGTGGCCAGGCCGTCGGCCTCGGACACCGCCCGGAGCAGCGCCAGCCGCTCGGGCGTCTGCACGGTCCTGGCCACGAGCTCGATCGTCGCCGGGTCGTCGAGGTCGCGGCGGGTGGCCACGTCGGGCAGCAGCAGGTGGTGCCGCACGGCGTGGGCGACCATCGCAACGTCGTCTGGCTCGAAGCCCATGCGGCTGCAGATCGAGGTCGCGAGCTCCTCGCCGACGACGCTGTGGTCACCGGGGTAGCCCTTGCCGATGTCGTGCAGCAGCGCCGACACCTCGAGCAGGTCGCGCCGGGTGCGGGCGCCCAGTCGGGACGCCTCCGACGCCGCCTCGAGCAGGTGGCGGTCGACGGTGAAGCGGTGCAGCGCGTTGCGCTGGATGCGGGACCGGGTCGGCGCCCACTCCGGCACGAGCCGGACCCACAGGCCCCACCGGTCGAGTGCCTCGACCACTCCAATGGCGGCGGTGCCCGACTCGAGCAGCTGCACCAGCAGCTCCCGCGCCTCGGACGGCCACGGATCGCCCAGGTCGGGGGCGGCCTGCAGCGCCTGGAGCGTGGCGACGGAGATGCGGGTGGGGACACGCGCTGCGGCCAGCGCCACCCGCAGCACGGTCACCGGGTCGGTGACCGGCGCGGACTCGTCGGGCAGCGCGATGCGCCCGTTGCGCAGCACCAGATCGCCCTCGAGGGCCCGGTCGCGGCGGAAGCGACCGAAACGGGACGCGTCCAGGTTGGTGCGCACCTCGTGCCAGCTCTCGTCGCTGACCCACGCGATCGCCCGACCGTCGATGGCGACGCGACTCATGAGCCCGTCGGCGTCCACGTCGCCCAGGCGGGGAGCGATCGCGTCCTGGTCGGCCAGCGTCAGCGTGTCGCCCGGCCGGCCGCTCGCACGGTGCAGCTCCACGCGCACCGCCAGCAGCTCGTCGTGGTGCACCCGCAGCTCGGCGAGCACCCGTTCGTCGATGTCGGCGCCCGCTGCACGGGCCCAGGCGAGGGCGTGGACGTCGCGCAGGCCGCCGCGACCCTCCTTGAGGTCGGGCTCGAGGTCGAAGGCCACCTCGCCGTGCGCCAGATGGCGCTGCTCGACGGCGGTGCTCAGCACCTCGAGCCACTTGCGGCCCTTGCGCTGCCAGTTCATCCGCGCCTTCTCGGCGAGCTCGCCGGTCAGGTCGGCGTCGCCGGCGAGGTGCCTCGCCGAGAGCAGCGCGGTGGCGGTCTCGAGATCCTCGGAGGCGAGCGCCAGCGTGTCGCGCACGGAGCGGACGGCGTGGCCGAGCTTCAGTCCCTCGTCCCAGATCGGGTACCAGAGCCCGTCGGCCACCTTCGACGCGTCGACACCGCGGTCGGTGAGGAGCAGGAGGTCCAGGTCGGACTGCGGGCAGAGCTCGCGGCGCCCCTGGCCGCCGACCGCCACCAGGGCCATCCCGGCACCACCGCCGGGAGCGGCCGCCACGGCGTCGTCCCAGAGCGCGCGGAGCCATGCCTCCACGACCCGCCCGTAGGCGTCGCAGAAGGCCCTCCCCGTGAGCGAGCGGTCGTCGAGCAGCTCGCTGCGATGCAGTGGTGCAGCCATGAGTTGGCGCGGCCCTTTCGGTGATCCCCGATGTCCCCCCGGCCAGGTCGGGCCTGCCCTGACCGGAGGGACGCCCCGTGGGTCGGGGATCGTGTCCGGGTCAGATCGCGGCGGCGCCGGTCTCCCCGGTGCGGATACGGATGAGCTCGTCGACCGAGGTGACCCACACCTTGCCGTCGCCGATCTTGTCCGTCTTGGCGGAAGCGGCGATCGCGTCGGCCACCGCCGCGGCGTCGCCGTCCTCGACGATGGCCTCGACCTTGACCTTGGGGAGGAAGTCGACCTGGTACTCAGTCCCGCGGTAGGTCTCGGTGTGACCGCCCTGGCGGCCGAAGCCGCGGACCTCGGTCACGGTCATGCCGACCACGCCGATGCCCTTCAGTGCGTTCTTGACGTCATCGAGCTTGAACGGCTTGATGACGGCGGTGACCAGTTTCATGAGTGCTGTCCCTTCTGTCCGGTACATACCGCGGCGATCACGCCCCGGCCCACGGTGACTTCACCGACGGTTCCCGAGTCGGCGACGCGTGCGCGCTCCGACGTCGGTGGTTGCCCCGCGTCCCTGTGACCAGGCCGATGCCCAGGGCATCGACGTGCGCCGCATGGCACGAGGAGGACGACGAGGCCGCGGTCGCAGCCACACCCGCCATCTCCCGGTCCGCACCGTTGAGAGGCGCGGTACGACAGGTCGAACCCGTCGTCGGTCCGGTCGGCTGGAAGGTGGTGCCCGATCGCATGTCTCGTGTCCTGGCCCTTCAGGATGGTCGACCGCTCCGTCGGGGAGCGGCCTCATCCGGATGAGATCAGAGCGCAGCCGCAACGCTCCGACGGTGGCCCGCCGTCACGCTCGTCCGTGCTCCTCGGGCGGCGAACCTACGGACATCGTGTTTCCGCAGTGTTACCTGCCGCGGGACGTTCCGTTACGCCGTCCGCGGAGGAGGGCGGCGGAGCCGGCCGTAGGATCGTCCGCATGGCCGTTCGCAGCGACTGCCGCCACTACTCCAGCCGCACCGTGGGCCCCGACGAGGTGGTCCAGCGCTGCCGCGTCGACTTCGCCGAGCAGGCCCCCTTCGCCTGCCCCGAGGGGTGCCTCTTCTTCGAGCCCCGCTCGATCACGGACGCCGGCTGGAGCCGGGACCCCGACGCCGGTTGACGGCCGGCACCGCGCGAGCCACCGGGGCGCAGCGCTGACCGGACGCCACGGCGCCGCCGGTCAGCGGTGGCGCTGGAGGTGCACGTGCGCCTTGGCGGCCCCCCACGTGAGGCCGGGCTCGGCCAGCGCCGGATCCACGTCGGCGAACCCCGCCGGCGTGAGCCCGTAGCGGTCGTCGGGGAACGCGCGGCGGTCGAACTCGTCGCGCTCCACCGCCGGCACGCCGGCCGCGGCCAGCACCTCGGTCGGGAACCGCACGGCGTCGCGGAGCACCTGCAGCGGCGTCCCCCGCTGGTCGTCCACGTCCCGGGCGAGCAGCACCCGCAGGCGCTCGACGACCTCGGCACGGCACCGGCGCGCCGCGTCGTCGGTGGCGTCGCGCAGCTGGTCGTCCACCACCACGCCGGTGCGGGCGCAGGTGTCGGCCACGCAGCGGTGCACCCACCCGTCGATCACCGCGTCCACGGCGTCGACGAGCTGCTCGGAGTACGCGGCGAAGCGCTGCTCGTCGGTGGGCCCCGTCGGATCGGTCGGGCCGTCGGTGGGTCGGTCGTCGTCGGCCACGGCCCCAGGCTGGCGCGGCCCGAGGTGCCGCCACGTGGCCCCGAGCGGCGGCGCCGGCAGGCAGCCCGCCGCGTCGACGGGTAGGAACGGGGCATGCGCATCCGGGCGACGGCCGTGTTCGAGCGGGTCGTCTACAACTGCTTCGTCTCGGACCCGAACCGTCCGGATCATCCGGTGCTCGAGATGGACGCGCTGCTCCGGGACGGCGACGCCGACGGACCGGTGCTCCTGCCGGTCCCCCAGTTCATGGCGCTGGTCGGCGGACCGGAGGTGGCCGAACCGATCCTGCGCCGCCTGTCGTCACAGGGACGGGTCGTCCGCCACCAGGAGGTGGCCCACCTCTCGTACCCCACCTGGCAGCTCGTCGAGGACTGAGCCGGGCGCTCCCCGGCAGCGCGGCCGGCCGCGCTCCGTAGGCAGCGACGCGTGCGGAGCGCCCGGGAGCGGTCAGCCCGGCGGGACCGCCGGCGGCGCGGGCGGCGGTGCGACGGTCGTCTCGGGCGGCACCGGCGGGGGTGGGGCGGTGGTCTGGGGAGCCGCCGTCGTCGTGGTGGTCGACGCCGTCGTCGTGGTGGAGCCGCTCTCGTCGAGGGCGGTGGACTGGGGCGGCAGGAGCGAGCCGTCGGGCGTGGCGCCCGGGTCGCCCGTCGGGCCGAGCGGGTCGCGCAGCACCCCGGGCAGCTCGGAGCCCCGGCACGCGAGCACGACGGTCGACCGACCGATGCTCACGCCGGGGATGCACGGCAGCAGATAGCCGTCGGCGACCGGGACCTCGACCGGGCCACCCCAGAGCGCCTCCGCCGGTCCGGACATGACGAGCGCGTCGCCACGGACGACCGCGTCGACGCCGAGGCGATCG
>JAEZAI010000107.1 GCA_023427825.1 Actinomycetes bacterium | reverse complement strand
TGCCGACGCGCTGCTGGCGGAACAGCACGCCCTTGCCGGACGTGACCCGGATGGCGACGGCGGACACGACCAGGATCGGGCTGACCAGCACGAGCCCCACCGATGCCGCCACCAGGTCGAAGCCGCGCTTGGCGATCCGGCGCCAGCTGAACTGGGCCACCGGCTCGACGCACATGACCGGGTAGCGACCGAGCGGTCGGACCGAGATGCGGCTGGAGGAGATGTCGCGCATGGCGGAGGTGAGCTCGACGTAGAGCCCCTCGCGGGTGAGGTCCCGGATGAGGCGGTTGGCCGACTCCTGGTCGATCCCCGTGGTGGCGACGATGACGCCGGTGGCCTTGGTGGCGCGCACCAGGTCCAGGACCTCGGTGGTGCGGCCGAGGTACGGGCCCAGGTCCTGACCGGCGCGCAGGTCGATCACCGGCCCGATCGGGACGTCGGCCACGAAGCCCACGACCTGGTAGCCGAGCTCGCGGTGCTCGCCGAGGGCCGAGGCGACCTCCGTGGCCTCCTCGTTGCGGCCCACGATCACGACGCGACGGGTCATGACGCCACGGGCCCGGAACTCGTTGATCACGCGGCGGGCGAGCTCGCGCTCGAGCACGAGCGTGCCGCTGACGCACACGGCCACCGTCACCAGCCAGCCGCGCGAGAGCTCCTCCTGCAGGAGGACGGAGATGCCGGCGAGCACGAGGATGCCGGCGAGCACCGAGTTGATGATGCGGCGCGTCTCCTCGAGCCGCCGGCTGATCCGCCGGGCCTGGTACAGGCCCTGGTGCGCGTAGAGCACCGGCCAGATGGGCAGCGACGCGAGCGCGGTCGGCAGCAACCGCTCCGCGTCGGGGTCGGTCCAACCCAGCCATGCGGTCACACCGGTGGCGATCGCCAGTCCGCAGATCGTGGCGACCAGGTCCGCGCCGATGAGCGCGACCTTGAGCTGCAACGAGAACGGGACCCGACGCAGGTGCCGCGGACGGCCACGCTCCCGGGTGGAGGAGATGTCGGTGACCGGGAGCTCCGCCGCGGCGGGCTCCATGGTCATGCTGTTGCGGGCGAGCTGGCCATCCGCGGGCGAAGACAACGGCCGTGGCCCGTCCTGCACTCGCGAGGCCTGGCCCCACTCCGGCTGCATCAGTCCCTCCTGCCACCGGGACGTCGCTGCACCTGGGTGACCGGCCTTCCCTCTCCGGTCACGATTCCCTTCCCAGCTGCCCCAGCGTCACCCGTCGTTCACCGGGCGTTTGTACCACATCCATCGGACGGGCGACCAGGGTCGCCGCCCGCTGGAACAAGGGTCACACCGCGCCCCACTAGTGTCGGCCCGGTGCGCGACTACCTGATCGTGATGGCGGTCTCGATCGCCGCCACGGCCGTGTCGGTCCCCTGGCTCCGCTCCCTGTCGCGCCGCGTCGGCGCCATGGCCCACCCCTCGGACCGGAGCGTCCACGCGACCGCCACGCCGGTGCTCGGCGGTGCCGCGCTGTTCATCGGCCTGCTCGCCGGTGTGGGCGTTGCGGCGCTGCTGCCCGACCTCGACCCCGTGTTCCAGACGCCCTCGAACGTGATCGGCGTGCTCGTGGCCGCCGCGGTGATGTTCGTGACCGGCCTGGTCGACGACATCCGCGACGTGTCGCCGCCCGCCAAGCTCGCCGGCATGGTGCTCTCGGGGTCGGTGCTGACGCTCGTGGGCCTCACCGTCATCTACTTCCGCGTGCCGTTCCTGGGCTTCACGGTCCTGCCGCCCGACCTCTCGGCGCTCGTGTCGGTGCTGTGGGTCGTGGTCATGGCCAACGCGGTCAACCTGATCGACGGCCTGGACGGGCTGGCCGCCGGCATCGTGTCGATCGCGTCGCTGGCGTTCTTCCTCTACGGGTGGCGCCTGCTCGACGTCGGCGTGCTGGACCCGTCGAACGTGGGTCCGCTGATCGCGATCGTGACCGCAGGCGCCTGCATCGGCTTCCTGCCGTTCAACATCAACCCGGCGAGCATCTTCATGGGCGACAGCGGCGCGCTGCTCCTGGGACTGCTGCTCGCGTCGTCGACGATCGCGGTCGGCGGCCAGTCCGACGACCCGTTCTCGGGCCAGTCGTGGTTCTTCTTCGCCCCGCTCGTGATCCCGCTGTTCATCCTGGGCGTGCCGCTGCTCGACACGGCGTTCGCGATCGTCCGGCGGGCCACGCGGCGCTCGGGCGTGGCCACCGCCGACAAGGCCCACCTGCACCACCGGCTGATGGACCTGGGCCACGGCCACCGGCGGACCGTCGCGATCCTGTGGGCGTGGACGGCCCTGCTCAGCGCGTTCGTGCTGATCCCGGTGTTCACCAACCGCGGCAACGGCATCGTGCCGCTGGGTCTGCTCGCCCTGGGGCTCGCGCTGTTCACGGTGCTGGCGCCGCGGTTCGGCGAGCTCCGGGCGCGCTCGTGAACCGCCCACGTCCGGATCTGAGGGTCTCAGCGGACAATCCTTGTCCGGGCGCGACCCCCATATCCCGGACGGGTCAGGCGGCGGGGACGGTGTCGGTGTCGACGCCGGAGCGGAGGATCGAACCCGGCCGGGCGTCGGTCGGCTGCGAGTCGCGGACCACCTCGACGCCCCCGACGTAGACCGAGCGGACGCCGACCGAGCCGGCGTACAGGCGGCCGGTGCCGCCGGGCAGGTCCTCGACCATCGAGAGCAGCTCGGAGTCGATGGTCTCGGGATCGAACAGCACCAGGTCGGCGTGCGCGCCCTCGGCGATGACGCCGCGGTCGCGCAGGCCGAACAGCGCGGACGGCACGGACGTCATCATCCGCACCGCGTCCTCGAGGGTCGTGAGCTTCCGTCCGCGGAGGCTGTCGGCGAGGAACCGGGTCGGGTAGTTGGCGCCCTGCATGCGGTCCAGGTGCGCCCCGGCGTCGGAGCCGCCGAGCATGACCGCCGGGTGCTGCCACGCCTGGCGGCGCAGCTCCCACGACTCGGGGTCCGCGTCGGTGGCGCCGGGCCAGAGCACGGTCCGCAGGTCGTCCGCGATGACGATGTCCAGCAGGGTGTCGAACGGGGTGGTGCCGCGCTCGGCGGCGATGTCGCCGACCCGGCGCCCGGTCAGGCCGTCGTTCTCGGCCGAGAACGTGTCGCCGATGACGTAGGTGTCCCAGCCGGTGAGGCGGGCGAACACGCCGGCGTCGGGCGACGCGGCGCGGTCCTCCATGAACCGGCGGGTCTCGGGGTCCTTCAGCTTCTCGATGCGCTCCGGGACCGGCAGGCCGAGGATGTCGCCCCAGTCCGGCATCATGTTCAGCGCGCAGTAGTTGAGGAAGCTCATGTTCATGCCGACGATCACCGGCATGGTCAGCGCCACGACCCGGGCGCCCGCCGCGGCGGCGCGGTCCATGGCGTCGAGCTGGTTGCGGTAGCGCTCGGGAGCGTGGGAGTCGACGGTCAGCACGTTCCAGTTCAGGGGCCGGTTGCCGGCCTTGGAGAACCGGATCATGAACTCGACCTCTTCGTCGTCGAAGCCGTCGAGGCAGCCGTCGGACGCGAACTCGAGCGTGGTGCCCTCGTGCTCGGACACCACCTCGGCCAGCGCCAAGAGCTCGGGCTCCTCGGCCCAGCGCGACGCGACCGGCTGGCCGTCGCCGTCGGAGTGGGTGCGGGCCCGCGTGGTGGAGAAGCCCAGGCCGCCGGCCCGGATCGACTCGGCGAGCAGCTCCCTCATGGCCTGCAGCTGCTCCTCGGTGGGCTGGGAGCCGACGGCATCGGTCCCCATGACCCTGCGCCGCAGCGCGCAGTGGCCCACGAGGAACCCGGCGTTGACGGCCAGGTTGCCGTCGAAGCGGGCGAGGTACTCGCCGAAGGTCTCCCAGTTCCAGTCGATGCCCTGCTCGAGCGCGGCGAGCGGCATGCCCTCGACCTTGGCCATCATCCGGCGGGTGTAGTCGCCGTCGCCGGGAGCGAGCGGGGCGAGCGTGAACCCGCAGTTGCCGCCGATCACGGTGGTGACGCCGTGGACGCTCGACGGCGACGCGGTCGGGTCCCACAGCAGCTGCGCGTCGTAGTGGGTGTGCGGGTCCACGAAGCCCGGGCAGAGCACCAGGCCGGTGGCGGCGACCTCGGTGGTGGCGCCGTCGAGCCCGGCCGCCCCCGGCTCGGCGACGACGGCGATCCGTCCGTCGGCGACCCCCACGTCGCCGAGGCGGGCGGGCGCCCCGGTGCCGTCGACGATGGTGACGTTGCGGATCGCGAGGTCCACGCGTGCTCCCTGGTTGCGTCTGGCCCTGTCGGGTCTGGTCGTCCGGACGTCGCACCCCGGGACGCCCCCTCCGGCGGGAGATGTCGCAAGGGTGATTGACGGGAATCTGACGGTCTGTCAGATTCTTCGTCCATCGTTGCAGAGCCGCACTGCGGACGGCAACGCGACCGGACGGTCACCGGGGTCGGGTCCACGTCGGATCGGGCCGGGGGACCGGAGCCCGTCGGGCACAGGTGACGGAGGTCATCTGGTAGAACCAGACACGCAATCGGCCGGGTCCGAGGCGGGGAACCGTTCGGACGGGGGCAGCTCGTTCACGTGACCGAAGGTCACACAGGGGGTTCACACAATGGACGGTCAGTTCGACGGCGGACGCCATCGGAGGGGACGCGGCCCGCTCTGGGGGATCGTGGTGCTCGTCGCCGCGCTCGCGATGGTCGCAGCTGCCTGCGGCGCGTCCGGTGGGGGCGACGAGGAGGGCGACGGCGACGGCTCGACGACGACCACGGCGGCCGGCGCCGATTCGACGAGCGCCAAGTGGGGCGACATGGACTCGCCGTGCGGCGAGGGCGACCTCAAGGTCAAGGACGGTGAGGGCGGCACCGGCACCGACAAGCTCTACGTCGGCGTCCCCAACGATCGCGGCGCCGAGATCCGGCCGGGCCTGAACAAGGAGCTCTGGGACGCGTCCCAGGCCTTCGCCGCCTGGTGCAACGAGCAGGGCGGCATCGGTGGCCTGCAGATCGAGCTGGTCGACCTGGACGCCAAGCTGTTCCAGGTCGAGGCCGCCATGGCCAAGGCCTGCAACTCCGTGTTCGCGTTCGTGGGCGGCGCCTTCACGCAGGACAACATGGAGTTCACCGGCAAGGACGGCTCGGACTTCCACAAGTGCAAGCTGATCGACATCCCGGCCTTCGCCGTGTCGGTGGAGAAGAGCCTGTCGAACGGACAGGTCCAGCCGCTGCCGAACCCGCCGAACAAGAAGTCCGAGCAGTGGATCATGGACTTCAAGGAGCTCTATCCCGACGAGTCCAAGAAGAACATCGTCGTCTACGGCGAGCTCCCGTCGCTCAAGTCGGTCCACCTGCAGTACAACGCCGCGGTCCAGTCGGTCGGCGGCATCGAGCAGCTCGATCCGCTGAGCTACCCGGTGGCCGGCATGGCGGACTGGACGCCGCTCGCGCAGAAGGTGATCGACAGCGGCGCCGGCTCGCTCTACTGGATCGGTGAGCCGTCGAACGCCGCCAACCTCCTCTCCAAGCTGAAGGAGCAGGGCTGGGAGGGCGTCGCGCTCAACGAGACGAACGTCTACGACGAGAACTTCTTCTCCGCCGGTCCGCAGGCGGTCGAGGGCTCCGTCATCCGCGTCGCCTTCCACCCCTTCGAGGAGTCGGACAAGTGGCCGGCGATCAAGCAGTACGAGGACAACCTCGAGAAGAACGTCCCCGACGGCAAGAAGGCGGCGCTCGGTCTGCAGAGCACCTCGGCCTGGCTGCTGTTCGCGAGCTCGGTCAAGGCGTGCGGTGAGAAGAACGACGGCATCGTCGATCGCACCTGCGTGCTGCAGGAGGCCGCGGCCCAGAAGGATTGGACCGCCGGCGGCACCCACGCCCCGACCGACCCGGGCGGCGATCCGCCCGAGTGCGGGATGCTCATGGTCGTCAAGGACGGCGAGTTCGAGCGCCTGTACCCGGAGATCGGCGGCAAGGGCGACGACCAGGACGGCTTCCACTGCCCGAAGGACAGCATCGCGACCGTGACCGAGAAGCTCCCGGCCGAGGGTGCGATCGATCCGTCCCGGCCGATCTGAGGTCGGCCGTCACCGTGACCACGCCGAGACCGCTCGACCCCGCGAGGAGCTGAGTTGGACAAGTTCCTGACGTTCACCATCGCCGGTCTGTCGACCGCTGCCATCTACGCCATCGCGGCCTCCGGCCTCGTGGTCACCTACACCACCTCGGGCATCTTCAACTTCGCCCACGGTGCGTTCGGGATGCTGGCGGCGTTCGCCTACTGGCAGGTGAACCAGGGGTGGGGCGTCCCGGTCGTCCCCTCGGTGATCCTCGTGGTGTTCGTGATGGCGCCGTTGTTCGGCGCAGCGGTCGAGCGCGGGATCATGCGCGGGATCGAGGGCGCGTCCGAGGTGGTCAAGATCGTCGTGACGGTCAGCCTCATGGTGGCGTTGCTCGGGATCGCCAACGTGATCTGGCCGCCCGACGTGGCCCGACCGGTGCCGCCGTTCTTCGCCGGCAAGACGGTGGAGATCGCGGGCGTGGCCGTGCCGTACTCCTGCATCCTCACGATGGCGATCGCGATCGCCGTGGCTATCGGGCTGCGGCTGGTCCTGCGCCGCACGCGCCTCGGCGTGGCCATGCGGGCCATCGTCGACGACCGTGCGCTGCAGCAGCTCAACCGCGGCCGGCCCCGACGCACGGCCATGTTGGCCTGGGCGCTCGGCGCCGGGCTCGCCGCGGTGTCCGGCGTGCTCATCGCCTCCCAGCAGACCCTGAGCGCGGTCACCCTCACGCTGCTCGTCATCAACGCGTACGCGGTGGCGGTCGTCGGTCGGCTGCGATCGCTGCCCGGCGCGTTCCTGGGCGCGGTGGTGCTGGGCCTCGCCGAGTCCTACGCCACGGGCTACATCGACCCGTCGTACGCGCTCGGGCCGATCAGCCTCCAGAACCTGCGCACCGCCATCCCCGCGGTGATGCTGTTCGTCGTCATCCTCGTGCAGCCCGAGGCCCGGCTCCGTGCGCACGGCGTGAGCCGGCCGCGCTCGCCGGTGCGGCCGCCGTCGCAGTCGTACGCGATCTGGGGCGGCATCGCGCTGGTGCTGGTCGCCGCTGCGGTCGGCTCGCTGCTGTCGGGGCCCGACCTGAACCTGGTCTCCAAGGGCTTCGGCTTCGCGCTGATCACGCTGTCGCTGGTGCCGCTCACCGGCTACGCGGGGCAGATCTCGCTCGCGCAGATGACGTTCACCGGCATCGGTGCGCTGGCCATGGCCACGTGGGGCGCCACCGGCTCGCCGGTCGGCGTCGTGATCGCGGTCGTGCTCTGCGCGGTGGTCGGGGCGATCGTCGCCCTGCCGGCCCTGCGGTTGTCGGGCATCTACCTGGCGCTGGCCACGGCGGCCTTCGCACTGTTCTGCACCGCCATGGTCTTCGGGCAGGCCGAGGTCATGCCCGGCGGCTCCATCCAGGTGCCGGGCCTCAACATCGCCGGCTTCGAGATCACCAACGACTACCGGCAGCTGATCCTGTTCGCCGTCGCCTTCGCCCTGCTCGGCAACCTCCTGGTCCTGCTGCGGCGCAGCGCGTGGGGACGTCGCGTGGCGGCCATGAAGGACTCGCCGGTGGCGTGCGCCACGCTCGGGCTCAACCTCACCTCCACCAAGGTGGGCGTCTTCGCCTTGTCCGCGGCCATCGCCGGCCTGGGCGGCGCGCTGGCCGGCCGCACGTTCATCGCCGACGACTTCAGCCTGACCAACTCGCTGCCCATCACCATGCTCGCCGTGGTCGGCGGCATCGGGTCGGTCGCCGGCGCGTTCTTCGGCGGCCTGCTGCTCGGCGCCATCCCGATCGCCTCCACGGTGTTCGCGGCCAACGCCATCGGCGTCTTCCGGTTCGTGTCCATGCCGGTGCGCGACGTCCTGAGCTTCACCCCCGGGATGATGGGCATCAGCCTGGGCCGCGAGCCCGACGGCGCGGCCCCGCAGATGGCGGCCGGCTACCGGGCGGTCGGGGAGTCGGTGCCGTCGCTCGTGGTCGCCGGCGCCGGCGCGGTCCTGCTGTGGCTCGCCACCCGTGCCGACATCATCACCAAGTGGTCGTTCTTCGCAGCGATCCTGGTGTTCGTCGTGGCGGTCGTGCCGCTGTGCCCGATCCTGTTCGCGCCCTCCACGCCCGACGGGCCCCGCCCGCGGCGTGCGGCCGCGGCCATCTGGCTGCTCCTGGCCGTGGCCGTCGCCGCGTTCTTCCCGTGGGCGGACCGCATCGAGTCCAACGGCTGGCGCCTCCTCGCCATCGGGGTCTTCACCTTCCTGGCCGTGCGGGTGGCCATCGGGGTGCTCGGTGTGGTCCCCGAAGCCATGCAGAAGGCCGAGGCGCCGTCGCCCGACGAGCTCGGGCTGGACCGGCCCCTGTCCCGCGCCGACGCGCTGGACGCCGGCCGCATGCTCGGGCTCGACGAGTCGGAGATGCCGCAACCCGTGGGCGCCGGGGCCGGGGGTGGCGCATGAGCGCGCTCGAGGTCCGCGACCTGTCGGTCCGCTTCGGCGGCCACTTGGCCGTCGGCGGCGTGTCGCTGCGGGTCGACCCCGGACGCATCTGCGGCCTCATCGGCCCGAACGGCGCGGGCAAGACCACCACGTTCAACGCCGTGTGCGGCGTGATCCACCCCACGTCGGGCACCGTGGTGCTCGACGGCAAGGACATCTCTCGGCTCAGCACCCACCAGCGGGCGCGCGCCGGGATCGGCCGGACCTTCCAGCGCCTCGAGGTGTTCTCCTCCCTCACCGTGCGCGACAACGTGCGGGTGGGCCTGGAGATCCGCCGCGGCTGGTCCAGGCGCCGTGCCCCGGCGCCCGCCTTCCTGGCCGATGGCGCCGATCTGGCACCGGCCGACGAGGTGGAGCTCATCCTGCAGCGCCTCCAGCTCGCCGAGCTGGCCGAGCTGCCCGTCGGCTCGCTGCCCACCGGCCAGGCCCGACTGGTCGAGCTCGGACGTGCGCTCGCGGCGCGACCCCGAGTGCTGCTGCTCGACGAACCGGCGTCCGGCCTGGACGAGCGCGAGACGGTGGACTTCGGTGCGCTCCTCATCGACCTGGCGCGGGCCGGTCTCGGCATCCTGCTGGTCGAGCACGACATCTCGCTCGTGATGCGGGTCTGCGAGCACCTGTCCGTGCTCGACTTCGGCCAGGTGATCGCCACCGGCACGCCGCAGGAGATCCGCTCCAACGAGGCCGTGCTCGCCGCCTACCTCGGCTCTGCCACCGGCGACGAGGACCTGGTCGACGCCGCGACCATGGCCGAGACCGCCGTGAGCGGCAACGGCACGAGCGCCCACGGAGGTCCGGCGTGAGCGAACCGCTGCTCGAGCTCCGTGGCGTGCGCGCCGCCTACGGCACCATCGAGGTCCTGCACGGCATCGACCTGGCGGTCATGCCCGGGCAGGTCGTCGCGCTGCTCGGCCCCAACGGCGCCGGCAAGACCACCACGCTCGCGGTCGCATCGGGCCAGCTGGAGCCGACCAGCGGTCAGCTGATGATCGCCGGCCGAGACGTCACCGGCGTGAGCCCCGACGTCCTCGCCCGCCGCGGCCTCACGACCATCCCCGAGGGCAAGGGCATCTTCCCGAACCTGACCGTGCGGGAGAACCTGATCATGGCCACGTACGCGGGCATCTCGATCGCCCACGTCGAGGAGGTCGCGTACGCGCAGTTCCCGCGGTTGAAGGAGCGTCGCACCCAGACCGCCGGCACGCTCTCGGGCGGCGAGCAGCAGATGCTCGCCATGGCGCGCGGCCTGGCGGTCGAACCCGCGGTGCTGCTGCTCGACGAGCTGTCCATGGGCCTCGCCCCGCTGGTCGTCGAGGAGCTCTACGGGATCGTGTCGCAGATCGCCCGCTCCGGCACGTCGATCCTGGTGGTCGAGCAGTTCGCCCGGACGGTGCTCGGCGTGGCCGACCTGGCTGCGATCATGGTGAACGGGACGATCCGCCAGATCGGTCGTCCCCACGAGGTGGAACGGGAACTGTCCTCCGCCTACCTGGGCGGCTGACCGGCCGGTCGCCCGGAGGCGACCCACGACGAACGCGATCCGCAGGGATCGGACGGAACGAAGAAGGAGCGAACCAGACATGACGATCGAGGAACCCAGCACCGCAGCCCCGGCACCCGGCGCTCCGGCCCCAGGTGCCCCCGCATCCATGGACGGGGCTCGAGTGGCGCAGTTCCGCGAGGAGATCGACTCGCTCAAGCTCAAGGGGGGCTCCGCCGAGGGAGAGAAGCGCCTGCTCGCGCTCGGCGTCATCCTCATGGTGGTCGGCGTGGCGCTCGCCGTCTTCGGTGCCGTCGAGGTCGGGCTCATGGGCGACTCGCCCGCCGACCAGCGCGCCTACATGGCGCAGGGCTCGTTCCTGGGCATCGCCCTGGTGATCGCGGGCGGCGCGCTGTTCGTGCGCTACTCGCTGGCCCGGTACCTGCGGTTCTGGCTCATCCGCTCGGCCTACGAGGATCGGGCCAACGCTGACCGCATCGTCGAGGCCATCGAGCGCGCCGCCGGACCCGTCGAGGCCCCGAGCCCGCAGGTCGTGCCGCCGACCTACTCGCCGTCGACCACGTCCCATCCCTGATCGGCACTCCTGGGCCGATCACTGCGCCCGCGCAGGGGATCGGCTCGTCCCTCGCCGCCCCCGGCGGATTTGCGGCCCGGCGAGGCCGCACGTAGATTGCGAAAGGTTTCACAAGCACCCGTCAGCGACGTTGGACGCGTCCTGAGGGCAGCCCACGGAACGCCCCACCTCATGGCCGACGACCGCACCGCCCCCGAGCCCACCGAGGGCTCCCAGACCGAGCTCACCCGGTCGCTGCATCGCAGCGCGGGCAGCTTCGAGCTGGTCTTCGCGCCGGTGATCCTGGCGCTGGTGGGCCTGTGGCTGGACCGCACGTTCGACACCGTCCCGCTCTTCACCGTGGGCCTCGCCGTGTTCGGTGCGCTCGGCGCCGGGGCGTCCATGTACTTCTCGTACCACCGCCAGCTCGATCAGCACGCGGAGCAGGGCCGGATCCCCGTCGACCGCCCCGCTCGTCAGTACCACGCGCGCAACCGCTCAGGGGCCCGCGAGATCGAGGTCCCGGGGGAGCAGCCGTGAGCACTCCTGCGGACCAGGGCATGCTCGGCCCCCGCGTCGAGGGTCCCTCGCCGGCCATGGCGGTGGCCGTCGACATCGTGAAGCGGAGCGTCTGGGCGGTGCCGATCGCGGTGATCGCGTCCGCTGCCGTCTGGGGTCTCGACGGCGTGTGGTCCACGCTCTACGGCCTGGCGATCGTGGTCGTGAACTTCCTGCTCGCCGGTTGGCTGCTGCAGGTCGGCGGGCGCATCGGCGCCGCCGCCATGGGGGCAGCCGCCATGTTCGGGTTCCTGCTCCGGCTGGGCCTGATCATGGTCGCGGTGCTCGCCGTGCGGAACCAGCCCTGGGTGGAGCTCGTGCCGCTCGGGCTGACGATCATCGTCACGCACCTCGGCCTGCTCTTCTGGGAGCTGCGCCACATCTCGAGCTCGCTCGCCTTCCCGGGCCTCAAGCCGCAGGCGACGCCGAACCCCTACCTGCCCACCTCGGACGACGAGTCCGCGGCGGGCGACCCGTCCACGACAGCCGCAGCGCAGTCCCCGACTGCGCCGTAGAAGGAGCCAGACCGAATGCCGGGCCTCGCGCTGCTCAACGCCCCGATCTCGATCCTCGCCGCCGAAGACGGCGGGGGAGGGATGCACTTCCCGCCGATCGACCACATCGTCAAGTGGCCGGCGTGGTTCGGCGAGGGCACGTTCTACGAGTTCAACAAGATCACCTTCATCTCGTTCATCGCGATGATCGTCCCGGTGATCCTCTTCCTGCTCGCCGGCCGCAGCGCCAAGCTCGTCCCGACCGGCCTGCAGAACGTGATGGAGACCTCCATCGACTTCGTCGAGGACCAGGTCGTCCTGCCGGCGATCGGCCCCGAGGGCAAGCGCTACATGCCGATGCTCATCTCGATGTTCTTCTTCATCTGGATCGGCAACATCTTCGAGGTCATCCCCTCGGCCCACATGCCGGCCAACGCCCGCATGGCCAACCCGCTGGTGCTCGCCGTCGTGGCGTGGGCCATGTTCATCGGCGTCGGCGTGAAGCACAACGGCCTCCGCTACTTCAAGGAGGCGCTGTTCCCGCCGGGCGTGCCGAAGGCGCTCTACATCCTGGTGACGCCGATCGAGCTGCTCTCGACCTTCATCATCCGGCCCTTCTCCCTGGCCGTCCGTCTCTTCGCCAACATGCTCGCCGGCCACATCCTGCTGGTGACGTTCGCCGTGCTCTGCATCACCCTCTGGTCCGCGAGCATCCTCGCCGGCGTCCTGGTGCTGAGCTTCCCCATGCTCGTCGCCTTCACCGGCTTCGAGTTCATGGTCGCCTTCCTGCAGGCCTTCATCTTCAGCCTGCTGACCGCCGTGTACATCGGCGGCGCCCTGCACCCGGCGCACTGAGCCGGAGCACGGACCCGGCCCGCTCCACCGCGCGGGCTCCACGACAGCACCAGATCTTCCAGACAGCCCAGATCTTCAACCAGCCCAGATCTTCAACCAGCAAACCGGTCGATTCGACCACCGCAACAGGAGAACCCAATCCAATGAGCGCACTGCAGAACGCAGCCGGGATCCTCGCCCAGGCGAACGTCGACGCCGACGGCCTCAAGGCCGCCGAAGGCGCCTCCAGCGCCGGCTTCGCCTACGGCCTCGCGGCCATCGGCCCGGGCATCGGCATCGGCTACCTCGTCGGCCAGGCCGTGCAGGCCATGGCCCGTCAGCCCGAGTCGGCCGGCCAGGTCCAGACCACGATGTTCCTCGGCATCGCCTTCACCGAGGCCCTGGCCCTCATCGGCTTCGTGGTCTTCATCCTGCTCAAGTTCGTCTGATCCAGACGAACCGCAGGACCGAACGAACGAACTGACCCGAAGCCAAGGAACGGGAGTACCCGATGCTCGCTCAACTGAGTGTGCTGGCCGCAGAGACCGCGGAGAGTGCCGAGAAGATCAACCCCGTCGTCCCCGACGTCATCGGTGAGATCTTCTGGGGCGCGGTCTTCTTCTTCCTGCTCTGGATCCTGATGCGCTACGTGTGCCTGCCCCCGCTGCTGCGGGTCCGGGCGCAGCGCGACGCCCAGGTCCAGGCCGACAACGAGGCGGCCGAGGCCGCGTCGGCGCAGGCCGAGCAGGTGCGGCGCGACTACGACGCCACGATCGGCGAGGCCCGGGGCGAGGCGTCGCGGGTGCTGGAGGAGGCCCGTGCGGCCGCCGAGGCGCAGCGCAGCCAGCGGGTCGCAGCGGTCGAGACGGAGATCGGCGCCGAGCGCCAGGCCGCCATGGCCGAGCTCGACCAGGAGCGGGCTGCCGCGCTGGGTCAGCTCACCGGCGACGTCGCCGACCTCGCGGTCTCCGCGGCGTCCAAGGTCGTGCAGGCGCCGCTCGATGCGGCTTCTCACCGGGCGGCCGTCGACGAGTACGTCAACCGCTCCGGCGGCAAGAGCTGAGCCGGGAGAACGAGAACATGAACGCACTCCAGTCGATCACCACCCTCGCTGCAGAGGGCTCCAACGGCAAGTGGCTCCCGGCCGACATCAACGAGGTCATCTGGGGCACGCTCGCCTTCCTCATCATCGCCTTCGCGCTGGTGAAGTTCGGTGGCCCGTTCGTGAAGAACGGTCTGAAGAGCCGGACCGAGAAGGTCGCCGACCGCCTGGGCGAGGCGTCCTCCGCACGTGAAGCGGCCGAGGCCGAACGAGACCGGATCAAGGCTGCGCTCGCCGATTCGGACTCCGAGGCCGCCCGCATCGTGGAGGAGGCCCGCCGGGCCGCCGACCAGCTCGGGACCGACACCGCGGCCCGCACCGACCAGGAGATCGTCGCCCTGCGCGAGCGTGCGACGACCGACCTGGCCGCCACCCGCATGCAGGCGACCGCCGACCTGTCGGGCGAGCTCTCCCGCCTGGCCCTCGGCGCGGCCGAGGTGGGCGGCGCCGGCGCGCTGGACGACGCCGCCCAGCAGCGCCTGATCGACGAGTACATCAGCCAGGTCGGTTCGCAGAACTGACCCGGCCGGGCGTCGGTGACCGGCGCCCGTCCCGCACGAACCCAACCGAGCAGATCAACCGCAACGGGAACTGACGAACATGAGTGACGCAACCATCTCCGCCTACGCAGATGCCGCCTACGGCATCGCCGTGGCCGAGGGCAGCACCTCCGAGGTGACCGACGAGCTGTTCCGGCTCGGGCGCCTGCTCCAGAGCAACGACGAGCTGCGCAACACCCTCGCCGACACCCACCTCCCGGTGGAGCGTCGGGCCCAGATCCTCGAGGACCTGCTCGACGGCAAGGCGACGCGCACGACCGTGGCGTTCTCCTCCATGCTCGTCACCGCCGGTCGTATCGGTGACCTCCCGGCCATCGCCGACGAGCTCGCCAACCGCGCCGCCGCCGCCCGTGGCGAGACGGTCGCCGAGGTCCGCTCGGCCGTGCCGCTCACCGAGGCCCAGATCGCGCAGCTGGCGCAGGCCCTCAAGGCCCGCACCAACATCGACGTCACCGTCCGCAACGTCGTCGACCCCACCGTGATGGGTGGCATCGTCACCCAGATCGGCGACTCGGTCATCGACGGCTCCGTCCGTACCCGCCTGAACCAACTCCGAGAGGCCTTCTGAGATGGCTGAGCTCACGATCAACACCGCCGACATCACCGCGGCGATCAAGAAGAACCTGGAGGGCTTCGCGCCCGACGTGGAGCTGACGCAGGTCGGCCGGGTCATCGAGGTGGGCGACGGCATCGCCCGCGTGTCCGGTCTGCCCGACGCGGCGGTCAACGAGCTGCTCGAGTTCGAGTCCGGCCTGCTCGGCCTGGCCCTGAACCTGGACGAGGACTCGATCGGCGCCGTGGTGCTCGGCGAGGTGGACTCCATCGAGGAGGGCCAGACCGTCAAGGCCACCGGCCAGATCCTCTCGGTGCCGGTCGGCGACGGCGTGCTCGGCCGCGTGGTCAACACGCTCGGCGAGCCGATCGACGGCAAGGGCCCGCTCT
>JAEZAI010000321.1 GCA_023427825.1 Actinomycetes bacterium | reverse complement strand
CGCGGCGGCGGCGCCCCTTCACCCGGCCCACCACCCCGCCGACGACCGGGTGCCGGACGGCGGCGGACCCCGCCGCCTCCAGGAACGTGCGGTCCAGCTTCACCTCGTCGACCGGTAGCCGCGCCAGGTAGGTGAGCGATGAGTAGCCGGTGCCGAAGGCGTCGATCGCCAGGTCGACGCCGAGGTCGTGCAGGCGGTCGGCGCTCCGAGGGTCCATCGCGGCGTCGTCGAGCAGGACCGACTCCGTGATCTCGAGCGACAGCGTCCGCGGCCGGATGCCGGAGGACCGGAGGACCTCCTGCACGCCGTCGACGAATCCGCCGTGCTGCAGCTGACGCACGGACACGTTGACGGAGAGTCCGAGGTGGTCCCATCCCGGGAGCTGCTGCCACCGGGCGAGGTCCACGCACGCCGCCTCGAGCACCCAGGCGCCCAGCGGCAGGATCAGATCGGTCTCCTCGGCGATGGGGATGAAGTCCCCGGGCCCGAGGAGCTCGCCGCCGTGGCGCCAGCGCACCAGCGCCTCCACCCCGCGGAGTGCACCCGTGGCCAGATCGACCATCGGCTGGTAGTGGAGCACGAGCGAGCCGTTCGTCGGGGCGTCGCGGAGCGCGGACTCGATGCGCTGGCGCTCCACCGCTCGGCGGCGCAGGTCGTCGTCGAACACCACCGCCCGTCCCCGGCCGCTGGCCTTGGCCCGGTACATGGCGGTGTCCGCGTCGCGGATGAGCGCGCCGGGGTCGTCGTCCTCGGCGCTGGCGGTCGCGTCCGCCACACCGATCGAGACGCCCACGTGCACGGGGCTGCCGTCGACGACGACCGGTTCGACGAGCACGTCGCTGATCCGCCGAGCGATGTCGCGGGCGGCCGCACCGGCGCCCGGCCCCTCGCAGAGGATCACGAACTCGTCGCCGCCGAAGCGGGCGATCGTGTCCTCCGCCCGCACGATGCCGCGCAGCCGGTCGGCCACCGCGCACAGCAGTCGGTCGCCGAAGCCGTGACCCAGGCTGTCGTTGATGACCTTGAAGTGGTCGAGGTCCAGGAAGAGCAGGGACATCGGTGCGGTCGAGCACCCGGAACGACGACGGGCACTGCGCATGCGGTCCTCGAGGAGCGCCCGGTTCGGCAGGCCCGTCAACGGGTCGTGCAGGGCCTGGTGCTCGAGCGACGCCTCCAGGAGCTTGCTCTGGCTGATGTCGTGGGCCACCGCCGAGTAGCGACCGATCGTCCCGTCCTCGTCCTGGTGGGCGATCACCTGCACCGCGAACGGGACGGCCGTCCCGTCGGCACGGTCGAGCACGACCTCCGTCCGGAAGATCCGGTTGCCCTCGGCGAACACGCACGGCTCGCCGTCGGCCGGCATGAGCTCCGAGATCTGCCACACCTCGCCGGCGGGTACCTGGTCGGGCGGGATGGCGAAGAACCGGGCGCAGGCGGGGTTCATGTACTGCAGGCGGGACTCGCCGTCGACCACCGTGACCAGGTCATCGGTCAGGTCGAAGATCTCGGTCAGGCGGGCGGCCTCCGCCTCGGCCTGGACCATGTCGGTCACGTCTCGCAGGTTGGCGATCACGCCGGAGATCGCCGGGTCGTGGAGCTGGTTCGAGACCCGCACCTCGAACCATCGTCGCCCGCCCGAGCGGTGCTGGATCTGCACGCGGAGCGACTCGATCAGCTCTGGATCGGCCTTCACCCGCTCCAGGGCGGCGAGCAGCTCGGTGCGCTCCGGTTCCAGGACGACCGCCGAGACGTCGTAGCCGATCATCGCCTCGGGCCGGAACCCGCTCAGCCGCTCGATCGACGGGCTGGCGTAGGTGAGCTCCAACTGGTCATCCAGCACGACGATGCCGTCGTTGCTGTTGCGCAGGAGCGACTCGAACCGGCGGTGCGAGGCCCGCAACGCCTCTTCCAGCTCGATGCGGCGCGAGACGTCCCGGGCCGCCAGCACCACGCCACCGACCCCGGGCACGTCGGTGAGATCGCGCCCCATGATCTCCAACCACGCATAGCCGTGGCCGGCGACGTCCACCCGCAGGATGGGTGCGTTGTCGTCCTCGATGCCGCTCACGAGCCGGTCGAGCAGCAGCGCCGCCTCCGGCAGGTCCTCCGGGTGCACCAGGTCGAGCGGGTGGATCTCCTTGAGCTCCGCGATCGATCGTCCGAGGAGCCGCTCGGCGCTGGGGCTCGCGCTGATCACGACCCCACCGTCTCCCAACACCATGAGCGCGTCGACGGACGCGTCGAGGACCTGGTGGAGCCGTCCGTCGATCAGCAGATCGGTCGACGGATCCGGCGCTGGTCCGCTCACCTCGGGCTCCGGTGTTGGGGCATCGCTGCTGCATCGGCGTCGAGAGCCCCGACACTGAGATTTCTGGGCCGCTCGACCCATCGACGGGAGCTCTGGTGGTCCGCATGGCGTCCGGTCGCCGCGCGGCCGCCGGCCAGTGGCCAGACTGGACCAGGCCAGACCGGATGCGGCCGGACTGGACGAGGCCGGGCACCGAAACGTCCTTGGATGGGAGCGATGACGCCTGACGAGCCGGATCCGACCCCGGACGACGAACCGTCGGTGGAGCGCCGGGTGGCCGGACTGCGGACCGGGCGGATGGAGAGCTTCAGCGACGGGGTGTTCGCGATCGCGGTGACGCTGCTGGTGCTGGAGATCGCGATCCCGACGGGGAGGGGAGAGGACCTCCTGAGCGCCGTGGTCGAGCAGTGGCCGACCTACGTCGCCTACCTCGTCAGCTTCTTCACGATCGGCGCGGTGTGGATCGCGCACTCGACGATCACCGACTACCTGGAGCGGGCCGATCCGCTGCTGCTGCGCATCAACCTGGTGCTGCTGCTGGTCGTGAGCTTCCTGCCGGTTCCGACGCGGCTCCTCGCTGAGTACCTGAACTCGGAGGCGGGGGAGCGGGTCGCCGTGACGATCTACGGACTGACGCTGCTCGCCATCCGCCTGAGCGTGATGGTCCTGTGGCGCTACAGCGAGTCGAGAGGCCTCCTCCGGGCCGACCTCGCCGACGAGGACGTGAGGAGCCTCGACCAGAAGCTGGCCCCGAGCATGGTGGCCTACGTGGCGGCGCTGGTCGTCGGACTGCTGCTCCCGATCGTCGCGGTCGTCCTCTACCTGCTCGTCTCGCTGTACCTGGTCATCCCGTTCGCCTCGATCGGCGCCGTGCTCCGGCGCCGGCACGCGTCGAGCTGACGCCGGGTCCGACGACGACGTGTCGGAGAGCGATCGACGGGGTCAGCGCCCGGGTGGCTGCTGCGCTCCGCCGCTGAGGCGTGGCCGGTCGCCCGCGGCGCTCCGTTCGGTGAGCTCCCGCTCGAGGTCCAGGATGCGAGCGATCGACTGCGGCGGATGGCCCTCCGTGGCCAGGCGGAGGCCGTGCTCGAGCGCCTCCAGGTCGGCACGGCTGTAGCGCCGCTGGTTGCCGGACGGGCGGGCGCTCCGCCGACCCAACACCGCGCCGAGCCGGCGGAGCGTCTGGTCGTCGGTGCCCAGCAGGTCCGCAGCGACCGCCATGGTGTAGAGCGGCTCGTGTGGATCGTCGAGGCGCGAGGCCAGCGAGCGGGGCTTCGCAGCGCCGGTCGTTCGGTCGTCGCCGGAGC
>JAEZAI010000087.1 GCA_023427825.1 Actinomycetes bacterium | reverse complement strand
GCTGAACCGGGAGCGGTGCTCGGGGCCGGGCGTCGGCGGCTCGTCGGGATGGCGGACGTAGGCCACCACGGCCTTGATGGCGCCCACGGTGGGCACGGCGAAGAGCGCGCCGATCACCCCGCCGACGGTGAAGCCGGAGATCGCCGCGAGCATCGTCACGGGCGCGGAGAGCTGGACGGCCCGACCCACGATCGTCGGCTGCAGGACGTGGTTGGTCAGCAGCATGAAGAACAGGAACGTCACGGTCATCACGAGCGCCGGGACGATCCCCGCCGCCACGCTGACCAGCACCACGACCGCGAAGCCCATCAGGCCGCCGATCTGCGGGATGAGCGACGTCAGCGCCGCCCACACGCCCAGGACGGGACTGAGCGGCGCGCCGGCGATGAGCGCCCAGACCGACACCCAGATCCCGTTGAGCACCGCGATCAGCAACGAGCCGGCGAAGTAGCGCCCGATCACCGAGTACACGATGCGGCCGATGCCATCGACCCGGGCCCGGCCGGCGACCGGCACCGCGGCGCGCACGGTGTCGACGAGCCGGGGCCCCTCGAGCAGCGCACCGACCGACACGAGCAGTCCGAGGACGAACGCGCCGAGGCCGAAGCCCACCCCGCGGGCGACGTCGCCGAGGCGGGCGTTCTCCTGTCCGACCCGCTCGGGCAGCGAGGAGAGGAACTCGGTGATCTTCTCCGGCACCCCCCACTCGACCAGGTGCGGGCCCAGGACCGGGATGTCGCGCAGCGAGTCGACCGTGCGCGGCAGCTCGCTGCTCAGCGTGCGCGTCTGGCTCACGAGCTGCGGGCCTGCGAGCGCGACGAAGAGCCCGAAGGCCGCGCCGACCGCCAGCACCACGGCGAGGACCGCCACGCCGCGGGACAGGCCCATGCGCTGCAGCCGCCCGACCAGCGGGTCGAGCGCCATGGCGACGAACAGCGCGACGACGATGAGCGTGACGCCGATCGACGCCGTGCGGACCGCACCGATGACGAGCGCCAGCGCGACCAGCAGGCCGAGCACCGCGGCGACGCTGCGCCAGTCGAGGTCGACGACCATCAGCCCGGCGCGTGAGCCGTCCGGTCCGGGTGGTCGAGCGTCGTCGGGCGCGGGCTGAGGCTCGACGGTCACGGCCGAACACTACGAGCCGCCGGCGTCGTGTCGGTCGATCCCCAAGGGCCGCGTCGGGGACCCGGGGAGAGCCCCGCGGGGAGGCTCGGCCATCCTCGGAGCACCGATCGACCGCTCGTAGGATCGCCGGATCGTGTCCGACCCGACTCCCTCGTCTCCCTCCTCGACCGGCACGAGCACGTCGACCAGCACAAGCTCGTCGACCGGCACGAGCCCGTCGACCAGCACGAGCCCGTCGACCAGCACGAGCCCGTCGACCCCGACGCTGCGACTGACCACCTCGTCGCTGGTGAGCGCGATCGCGGTCGTGGCCGTCGTCGGGATCGTCGTCGGGGTGGCCGTGCGCGCGGCCGGCCCGGTCATGTGGTTCGTCGAGAGCGCGGTGGTGGCCGCTCTGGCGGCGCCGGTGCTGACGCGCATGCGTCGCCACATGCCCGCTGCGGTCGCCGTGCTGGCGCTGACGGCGGCCGCGCTCGTGGTCGTCGGGGCGCTCGGTGCCGTGGCCTTCAGCGAGCTCCACGACGAGGCGTTCCGGTTCCGGGACTCCGTGCCCTCCGCGGTGCGCGACCTGCAGAAGGACCGGCCGCTCGGCGGTGTCATGCAGGACCTGAAGGTGGCCGAGCAGGTCTCGCAGCTGGCCGACGGGCTCGCCGACCGGTTCGAGCTGGGCGCCGACCTGCCCGGGCTCGCCACCGCGCTCGGCGGCAAGGTCTCGACCGGCTTCATCATCTGGGTCCTGTCGGTGATGCTCGTGTTCACCGGGCCGGGCATGGTCGACGCCACGGTCAACGCACTCCCCGCCCGGGCGGCCAGGGCGGTCGGGCCGGCGCTGACGCGCGCCTACGGGGACCTGGTGCGCTACCTGGGCCTCACCGCGCTGCGCGCCCTGGTGGTCGGGGCGATCGTCTTCGCGACCGCCGAGTCGCTGTCGATCGACATGCCGGCGCTGCTCGCCGTGGTCGCCGCCACGTGCGCGTTCATCCCGTACGTGGGCCTGGTGCTCGGCGGCCTGCCGCTCGCGCTGCTCGCAGTGCTCAACGGCACCACGGAGGCCCTGGTGATCCTGATCGCCGTTGTCGTCGCCCAGACCGTCGACTCGCTCGTGGTCCAGCCCCGGATCGACCGCCGCTCGTTCACCTTCGGCATGTTCCCCACGCTCGTCGTGTCGATCGTCGGCTACAGCCTCTACGGCGTGACCGGGCTGTTCCTGGGCATCTTCGCCGGCGGACTCCTCTTGGCGCTGGTGAGCGAGCTGGGCCCCACGCTCGGCATGGGTGCCCCCGCACCGCCGCCGGTCGACGGCCGGCCGGACGAGGTCACGGACGGGACGGGCGCAGCAGCCGCGCCGTGACGCCGTCGATCACCGACGGCGGCCGCTCCCCCGACGCGACGGCGTCCAGGACCGCCTCCAGCTCGTCGGTCACCTGCGACGTGTAGGCCTTCCGCGTCCACATCACGCCGACACCTGCGGCACCGGACGCCACGGCGCCGGCGACGGCCGCACCCCAGGCCCACGGCAGGAGCCCGGCGGCCGACGCCGCCACGCCGGTCACGGTGACCGCGGTGCCGCCCGCCGCGGCGTTCCGGCGGCTGCGGGTGGCGTCCACCAGCAGGCCGACCACACAGCGGCGGTCGTCGAGCTCGCAGACGACCACACGGACTCGCCGGACGTGGGCCAACCGCTCGCCGCCCCGCACCGCGTGCACGGCGCGCTGCGCGCCGGCCACCGGATCGGTGCGACGCGAGTACTCGGCGAAGCCGCTGCCGTGGTCGTCGGCCGGCGTCGAGCGCGACCGCCGGAGGACCCGGCCCTTGCGCAACCACTCGTCGACGCGGTCGGTCAGCTGGTCGACCCGGCCGTCGAGCACCCGCGCGACCACGAACCGCTCGGGCCCCAGCAGCGCATCGGACCGCCGGTGCCGCGCCTCCAGCAGGCCGAGCTCCTCCTCGACCACGGCCCGCCGCAC
>JAEZAI010000202.1 GCA_023427825.1 Actinomycetes bacterium | reverse complement strand
GCTCGACGCCGGTCGGGCGCTCGGGCCGTTGCTCGGCGCGGCCGGGCCCGGTGGCGCGGTGACGGACGTGGTCGGCGTCGACGACGTGGAGCTCACCCTCCGTCTGCTGCGACGGCTGGTCGCCGAGTGCCGGGTCGCCACCCACGATCATCACCGCAGCGGCCGGACCGTGCTCCTGGTGGACGGCGTCGGCGCACTCGTGGACCGGCACGAACGGGTCAACCGTGGCGAGGCCGGAGACCTGCTCGCCGCGCTGGTGCACGAGGGACCGGCGGCCGGGGTGCACGTGGTGGCCGCCGCGGCCCGACCGGCCGAGGTCCCTCCCCCGCTGCTCGCCGCGTTCGACCGAAGGTTGGTGCTGCGCTGCGCGTCCGCCGACGACGCCGCGCTCTTCGGCGTGGTCGATCCGCATGGTGTCGCCGTCGAGCTGTCGTCGCCGACGCTGCCGCCCGGCCGAGGGTTCCTGGACGGCCGGTCGGTGCAGCTGGCCGAGCCGGCGCCGTCGACGAGGCCGGTCCGGGCCACGACCGTGCGCCCCCTGCCCCGGACCGTCGACGTGGCGGAGCTGGCGGCCGCATCGGGATGGCGTGTGCCGGTGGGCCTGCGGGCCGACGATCTGCGGCCCGCGGTGCTGGACCTGTCCCGGTCGTCCGCGCTCGTGCTCGGCCCGCCCCGGTCGGGCCGCACGAACGCCGTGCGACTGGTCGCCCGGCGGTTGGCCGAGGCGGGTACCGCGACCGACACCGTCGAGGTCGACGGGCATCACCCCGATGGCGCCGCGACGTGCATGCGGGAGGTGCTCGACCGCGCCCGGAGCAGCGGGGGCGCGACGGCCGGCGGCACGGTCGTGGTCGGGGACGACCTCCCCGAGCTGCTCGGCGGGCCCGACGGCACGGAGATGGACCACCTCCTCCAGCAGCTGCTGCTCCTCCCGCCCGAGGCCGGCGTCCGGGTGGTCGCCGCGGGCGAGGCGGACGCTGCGGCCCGGTGCTACGGCGACTCGCTCCGCCGCCTGCGCTCGGGACGCACCGGGATGCTGCTCCGACCCGATCCGGATCTCCACCCGGCGCTGCTGCACACGGTCCTACCGCTGCACGACGAGCTGGCTCCGGCGCCGGGGCGGGGATGGATCGTCACGCCGGACGGCGTGTGCGGGGTGCAGCTCGCTCGGTGATCGCCGTCTGCGGGCGGCGGTCCAGCAGACCGCTGCGGACCACATGCTCGACGAGCAGCCGCCGCCGGTCCAACGCGCTGAGGCCCAGGTCGCCGTGCAGGCCGCGCACCCCCGAGCGTTCGAGCTTCTCGCACAGGTGGTCGAGCTTCCGGTTGAACTTGGCCATGGTCCAACCGAGCTGGGCCGCGCAGGCACGGTTCGACGGGATCGGTGCCCACTGGTCCGAGGGTCGCAGCACCCGGTGCTCGCAGAGGACGCCGAGCAGCTCCCACTGGTCGTCGTTGAGCTCCGGGCGGCCCCAGTCGAGCGTGACCAGCGGTCCCTTCGGATCTGGTCCGAGGTCGGCCAGCCGTTCGGCCCGCTCTCTCACGACCACCAGCTCGTACTCGGCCGGGCCCGCCGTGAACGCCACGAGCGACTCGACCTGCAGCACGGGCGCTGACGACCCGGGACCCACCGTGGACGAGCTCAGCTCCGCCGCTGACAGGAGCGTGAGCGTGGCCGACCGGCCGACGTTGTCGAGCCACCACGAACGACCGTCGTGGCGGAAGCGACCGAGCACCCGGTGCAGGTACGGATTGGCGTCGACGACCATCTGCGCAGCCCGGCCGAAGGTCAGCTCCTCGTCAGGTTCCACCACGCGCTGGTCACCGCAGTGCTCCACCAGCAGCCGGTCGTCGGTGCTCGCCATCCCGTTCCTCCTCACCTGGTCGCTCCACCGGATCCGGGCACCTTAGAGCGCATTTCATGCTCTTTCACATCCCCTCGACGGGCGGTGCGTCGGCCGGATCGGGCAGTCTTGGGCCATGCCCGCACGACCGAGCCCCGAGACCGGACCACCGCCCGCCGGCGGAGAGATGGATCCCGTGCTCGTGCGCCGGGCGGCGGTGCTGCACTGGTCGGAGCTCGGCCAGCGGGTCGCCTACCTGTGCTTCGGGTTGGCCGTGGTCGTGTTCGTCGTCGCGTTCATCGCCCAGTTCCCGGCATGGACCGTGGTGGTCGTCGTCGGGCTGATGGTGATCGGCTCGGTGCTCTTCATCCCTGCCGTGATCTTCAACTACGCCGCGAAGGCCGCGGAGAAGGAGGAGCGGGGCGAGGGCTCCGGGTACTGAGCCGTTCGCTCAGGTACGCGCCGGGAGTGTCGGCTCGACCTCGTCGGACCGCTCCACCCGCCACACCGTGTCCGTCTTGTACTCCGGTCCGTCGATGACACCGCACGTCGGGGTCGGGATCTGACGGTCGGGGACGACCACGCTCTGGACCGCACGCACGCTGCCGTCCTGCAGCAGTGCCGTCGACCGCACGGTCGTGGCCATCGTGGTGCGGTCGAAGCCGACCACCTCCACGCCGCGCGCCGCGTCGGCCCAGTCCCAGCCGACCTCGACCAGTCCGGCCCGGTCGGCTGCCTGCGCCGGCCCGCCGGCGAACAGGGCGCTGCCCCGACAGTGCGGGGCGAACCGAGCGGGTGGCTCGGCACGGCGGACGAGCAGGTCGGTCAGCTCCGCGTCCAGGTGACCCCAGGCGTAGCCGTCGGAGAACGTGATCGCCGTCGGAGCGAACCGGTGGCCGCCGGTGTGGGAGATGCGCTGACGCCGCACCGACGCGCCCGACGCGGCGACCACGTGCGCCAGCTCCTCGAACATCGACGTGCCCAGGCTGCCGCAGCACTGGTCCCGTCGACCGTGGGTGCACACGAGCACATCGGCGGACGGCGCGTCGTCGACCTCGGCGCCGTCCAGATCGAACGGTCCGGCACCGTCGGCAAGCGCCAGGCCCAGCACCCACCGACCGGCGGCGCCGCCCAGCGCCA
>JAEZAI010000189.1 GCA_023427825.1 Actinomycetes bacterium | reverse complement strand
CCCGGCCGAACCGTCGCTGGACGCCGGCGTAGACCACGCTCGACGCGCCGCGTCCGACCACCTCGCCCCGCTCGATACCCGGTACCGACGGAGACAACCCCTGCTCCCTTCCCCTGTCGCCAGATGGTAAGCGGGCGGGACGGCCCAGGTGAAGCCGCCCGAGGGTCACGATATGAGCCGCGGCGCGGGCAGGCAGCCGTCGACGCGGGGAGTCGTCCCCATTTGCCGCTGTGCCGCCATTTCCTAGGTTCATAACCAGAGCCGGGAGGTGCCCGGCCCGTGGACCCTTGGAGGACGGCGTGCACGACACCTCGAGCTCCTGCTCGCGCTCGACAGGTAGCGGCAGGCGGCCGTGATCGCCGTCGTCGTGGTCGTGCTCACGCTCGCGGGGAGCCTCGCCCTGGCGTGCGGCGTCGGGTTCCTCCTCGCCGAGCCACCCGGGCCCGCCCGGATCGCCGGCGGCGTACGGACCGGTCGGACCGCCGAGGCCCGAACGCCCGCCCAGGAGCTCAGCCAGGCCGGCTGACGTCGGAGCCACCACCCCCTGGTCTCCCGTCCCCATCCGGGAGACGGTGCTCCGGTCCGGTCCGTTCGGGAGAGGCGGGCCGGGCCGGCCCGCGCCCGAGGGCGCTCGGCTCCTTCCGAGGGCGGCTCAGCCGTGCTGCCAGAAGCGGTTGGCGAGCGAGTTGGTGCCCTCGAGCGCCACCCGGTCGAGCGCGTCGATCTCGGCCGGCTCCAGCGTCCAGCCGAGCGCGCCGGCGTTGTCGGACGCCTGCCGGGCGTTCTTGGCACCGGGGATGGGCACGGCGCCCTTGTCGATGATCCAGCGCAGGGCGACCTGGCTGGGCGACCGGTCGTGCTGCGCCCCGACGTCCCGGAGGACGGCCACGCCCCGGTCCCCCTCCTCCATCGGATGCGCGGAGAAGTTGCGCCGCCCGGGCGGCGGGTTCGACGCCGAGTACTTGCCGGTCAGCCGACCCTGCCCGATGGGGGAGTAGGCGATCGGCACGACGCCCAGGTCGGCGCAGGCGTCGAGCAGCCCGTTCGACGCCGGCCGCGTGCGCAGGAGCGAGAGCTCGATCTGGTTGGACGCGAGCGGGATGCCTCGGGCGCGGAGCTCGCGGTGGATCTTCGTCATCTCCTTGACCGAGTAGTTGGAGACGCCGACCGCCCGGACCAGGCCGGCCTCGACGACGTCCGCCAGCGCATCGGCCATCGCCGACGCGGAGCGGAGGCTGATGGGACCGTGGATCTGGTAGAGGTCGACGGTCGGGATGCGCAGCCGGCCGAGCGACGCCTCCAAGGACTGGCGCAGTGCAGGTCCCAGGTTCACCTTCCACGGTGCGGGCCAGAACTTGGTGGCGATCACCAGGCTGTCGCGGCGCCCCGGGTCGTCCTGCAACAGGCGACCCAGGATGCGTTCGCTCTCACCGCCGCCGTAGACCTCGGCCGTGTCGTAGAAGCCGATCCCTGCGTCCAGCGAGGTGCGCCACGCGTCGCCGATCGTCGACTCGGTCACCGACGTGTCGTACGTGCCCATGCCCCACGTGCGCTGGTCGCCCCACGCCCAGGTGCCGACGCCGAGCGGGGCGACCGGGGTGGGGCAGCCGGGGAAGGTGATCTGGTCCATCCGCTCAGCCTCGCGCCGGCGAACTCGTGTTCGCCGCGTCCCTCCCTGCGTGCCGGTGCCGGCCCGTACGCTCCGGACGTGATCGACGCGAGCAGCTCCTGCGCGCCGATCGGCTGCGAGCCGGTCGAGCTGACGCTGGACCTGGCCCGCCGCGATGCGGAGCTCCGGGGCATCACGCTCGCCCGGGCACTCGCGGCTCGGGCTGCCGCGTTCGACGACAGCCACGCGCTCACCGCGTTCTGGGACGGCGACATCGAGCTGGAGATCGAGTGGAACGGCAGCTGGCGCCCGGCGCTCGAGGTCGCTCGCGCGACCAGCTCGTCCTGGGCGCTGCTCACCGCCATGAACCCGCTCGCCGAGCCGCTGTCCGACGAGGCCAACGCCGCGCGCAACCAGCTGATGGAGGCCGAGCTCGGTTCGCCGCTGCGCTCGGTCGGGCGCGCCCGCGACGGCAGCTGGCAGGAGGAGGGCTTCGCCGTCCCGTTCGACCGTCGCGCCATCGACGCGGCGCAGGACTACGGCCAGGCGGCGATCTACCTGGTCACCCCCGGGTCGGTGCGGACCGTGTTCCTGGTCGGCGCGGACCCGGTCGAGCTCGACCAGCTCGTCGCCGACGTGGCCTCGTAGCCGATCAGGGTCTGGTCGCCGATCAGGCAGCGGCCTCGAGCAGGTCGAGGAGCTTCGTGGTCGTGCTCCAGCTCCGGATCGTCATCCGCGCGTACTCGGGCGTGCCGACGATCTTGCTCATCCTGCTCCTGGTCCGCTCCGCGCTGAGCCGCTCGAAGTAGACGACGCCGGTCCCGGGCCACGCCCGGTCGACGCCGTCGCGCGTCTCCACGACCTTCATCGCCGCACCGGCGGTGAGCGGAGCCTTCAGGAACACGACGTCCGAGTGGAACCGCTCGGGCTGCTCTCCGAACCCGTCCGGCGCCGAGCGGACGACCGACCGGAGCTGGCGCAGCGACCGCACGACCACGACGATCGGCACCTCGAAGTGGGACTCGATGGTCCGCTCGATGTGATCCTCGAGCGAGCCGCGGTCGCGCTCGCTGCAGAACAGGACGTTGCCGGACTGGATGTAGGTCCGGACGTCGGAGTAGCCGGCGGACTCGAACGTGTCGACCAGGGCCTTCATCGACACCGGGTTCTTGCCGCCCACGTTGATGCCGCGCAGGAG
>JAEZAI010000178.1 GCA_023427825.1 Actinomycetes bacterium | reverse complement strand
AGCCGAAACGCAGGCGGTCCATCTCCCAGAACGCCCGCAGCGCGACGACCTTGCCGTCGTCGTCGACCTTGTAGGTGAACACGCCGTCGGTGTGGACGACCGTGCCGTCGGGCATGCGGGTGGAGATGGTCCCCACGTTGGCGACCTCGTTGCCGCCGGCCCAGCTGGAGTCGATGCGGAACGTGACCTCGTTCGGGCCGATCACCGAGTCGTAGAACGCCTCGATGGCGGCCCGGCCGCGCTGCCCGGTGCCGTCGGGGCTGAACGGGGAGGGCCCGATCGGGTCCTCGACCACGGCGTCGTCCGCGAACAGCGCCAGCCACGCCGCCTTGTCCCCGGCCTCCACCGCGTTCATGGACGCGAGCGAGGCCTCGCGGGCCGGATGGGGAGCGAAGTCGTCGGGCAGCTGCGGCATGGCCGGAGTCTGCCAGGGGGAGCGGCGCGGCCGCCCGCTCAGGGGTCGGCGGTGCGCTCGGGCGCGCGCCACGCGGTGGGCTGGTCGGGCGCCACCCGGAGCAGGTGCGCGTAGAGGTCGTCGAACACCTCGATGACGTCGCGGGCCCGGTAGCCGAGGTCCTGGACCGGGCAGCGGTGCCCGACCGCCTCGTTCACGACCGTGCGCTGCGGGATGAACGGCCGCCACACGGTGGCCCGGCCGAGGATCCGCTCCAGCTCGAGCTCCTGGCGGTCGGCCTCGGCGGACACGGGCGGCGCCCGGTTGACGACGGCGCCGAGGATGTCGAGCTCGGGGTGGTGCTCCCGCCCGACGTGCTCGATGGTGTCGACGACCGCCTCCACTCCCCGGACGGACAGGACCGACAGCTCGACGACCAGCAGCACGCCGTCGGCCGCGGTCATGCCCGCCATGGTCGTGGGCCCGAGCGACGGGGCGCAGTCGATGAGCACGGTGCGGTAGCTGCCCACGACGGGGGCCAGCGCTCGTCGCAGGCGTTCGATGGAGTCCGGCTCCCAGCCGTCGGCCTCGCGGTCGATCAGGTTCCGGCTGGCGGGCAGCACGTCGATGCCCTCGCCCCAGCCCGAGGTGACGATCGATGCCCGGGCGACCTTGGGATCGCCGGTCCGGAGCACGTCACCGACCGCGAGGTGGTCGTCGTCGGCCTCCACGCCCATGGCCCAGCCGGCGGAACCCTGCGGGTCCAGGTCGACCACCAGCACCGGATCGCCGAGCCGCTGCGCCGCGGCGGCCAGGCCGAGGGTCAACGTGGTCTTGCCCACGCCGCCCTTCTGGTTGAGCACGGCCACCGTCGACATCTGGAGATGATGCCACCCGACCCGCGTCGGGGACGGTCCATCGTGAGGGGCGCACCGCGAGGTCGGCGGTGCGCGTGACAACCTGAACCCGTGAGCGATCCCGCCGAGCCGTCGTCCGACCGCCGACCCGCGAGCGCCGGCAGTGCGTACCTGGTCGTCCCCGACGAGGGGCCCGGTCACGGCGTGCTGGTCCTGCACTCGTGGTGGGGGCTGACGCCGGCGGTGAAGGCGATCGTCGAGGCGCTGGCCGACGCGGGCTACACCGCCATGGCGCCCGACCTGCTGGACGGCGCACTGCCGGTCGACGGGGACGAGGCGCGGGACGTGCTCGCCGACAGCGATCCCAACGAGACCGCCGCGCTCGTCCTGTCGAGCATCGTGGCGCTCCGGGCGCACTCCGCCGATCCGTCGGGCCCGGTCGCCGTCCTCGGCTTCTCGATGGGTGCGTCGTGGGCGTTGTGGGTCGCCACCCGGCAGCCCGACTCGGTCGACGCGGTCGTCGCCTACTACGGCGTCCAGAACATCGACTTCGAGGACCTGACCGCGCCGGTCCTGGGCCACTTCGCGGAGACGGACCCGCTGGTCACCGACGACGAGCTCGTCGAGATGCAGGCGCACCTGCTGCTGCTCGACAAGCACGTCGAGGTGCACCACTACCCGGGCACCGGTCACTGGTTCGCGGAGTCCGACCGTCCCGGGCACCACGACGCCGAGGCCGCGGCGCTGGCCTGGGACCGCACGCTCGCGTTCCTGGCCGCCCACACCGAGGGCTGACCCTGCCCGCCCCACGAAACTGCGTGAGTTGCCGTCGCCCCGCGACGCCAGCTCCCGCGGTTTCGTGGCGAGATGTGGGCGGAGCGGTGGCTCGGATGTGCGCCGACGGGGCGCCGGCTACCAGAGCTGGTCGGTGTAGGTGTCGGTGCCGAACACGGTCGGGATGAACGGCGCGACCAGGCGCACGGTCGCCAGGCCCGACTCGTCGATGCGCGCGGCGTAGTCCTTGATCCGGTCCCACGCGTCGCCCTCGCGGGGGTCGCACGACAGGAACAGCAGCTGCATGCTGCGCGCCTTGGTGCCCGGGCCCGTGCCCAGGTCCATGGGCGCGTCGCCCTCGGCCCCCCTGGGGATGATCGGCCGCCAGTGCACGACCTGGTCGATCGGCGACGGCGAGCCGTCCTCGCCGTCGGCGAACAGCGCGGGTGCCGCCGTGTCGGAGAACCACGCGGTGAAGTCGGGGTGCGTGGTGTCGCCCTCGCGGTCGACGTGGATGCTCACGAGGCCCTGGTACGGGTGGTCGAGGGCCATGTGGGTGGGGACGCCGTCAGGGTCGCGGTGGTCGTCGCCGGTCGTGAAGTACAGGACGGTGTGGGCGTGGTGGCGCTCGTCGAAGCCACGGCCGTTGGCGTAGAGCTCGAACACCTGCTTGTTGGCCCAGGCGAAGTGCTCGGCCTCGTGACCCTTGTGGATGAAGTAGGTCGCCAGGTAGGAGCCGGCGTCGACCGGATCGGCGACCGCGGACTCGCTCGGCGTGTCCGTCGGGAACCGCATGTCCTTGAGCTCCCGGGTGGACACCCAGCGACGGCCGGCGAACAACCACGGGCCGACCATGCAGCCGCCGTAGAAGTGGTCGCGCTCGTACCAGCGGTTGTACGCGACCTCGTGGCCCTTGGACGGGTCGACGAGCGTGTACAGCATCGATCCGACTCGGACGGCGTCGTCTGCCCCGTACGGCTCCACGGGTACCCCCTCTGCGGTGGGCCCGCCCCACGGGCCCGGCGGTCCAACGTAGTGCGGTCGTGCGCGGGCGACGGCAGGTGCGCGCCGCGACGGCGGCCCGTGGGGCACCGGCGGTCCATCCGGCGACGGCGCCGGTAAGTTGGCCCGCGGGTGTAACACGTTCCTGAGGACCCAGCACCCGACCATCCGACCGACGGCGAGGCCGCGGTCGAGCCGCCGCGTGAGAGCGAGGCGCCCAGCCCTGCGC